>CAYXSB010000083.1:0-4217 GCA_964466865.1 uncultured Candidatus Saccharibacteria bacterium | reverse complement strand
CCTGCAATCTCGTCGTCCCGAACGACGCGCTCTAGCCAATTGAGCCAATCCCCGTGATTTGCTTAGCGCGGAATTGTACCACGCGCTATAAAATGGCATCGCCTTTTCGGTAGACGATGCCATTCTCAATTACTCTCAGCTACAACCTAGGCAGCCTGTAAGGCTAGCAAAGGATCAAACAATACCTTGTTTGCCAATGACACCACAATTGCAATTACGATGAACGTAACTAATGCAGTCATCAATAAGCTGCGGACACGAATGTCGCCCAATTTCAGATTGGCCAAGCTAGACTTGATAGCTACAAATCGCGCAACCAAGATTGCGAGGATGAACAATACAATTCCGATTACGTAATACGCCAAACCGCTGTTTGCATTTAATGGAGTCAGCAAATTGGTGTAGATCGCCGGAGCTTGCGCTGGGGTAAAGTTCTTCAGGAATGTCTCTACCTGACCCAGTAATGGGGGGAAAGTGAACATTAAGTATGCTCCCAACCATGCCAATGCGGCTGGCAAGGCAATTCCGAAGGTGAATAATTTAGTTTGGCCATGAATAGCCACTTTTGCCAGCACAGCTTTTACACTGGAAACTGGAGAGGATTTAGCTTGAGACGCTGTTGCGCTAGCTTTTTTCTTGTCTGCCATAGAATAAATAAATAAGAATAAATAAAATTATTATCGGCGTTTCGGCTTGTGACCTTTGCCACCTGCTCGCCTGCTCTGTTTACGTGTGGATGTGTTGTTAGGTTTCGCTGCCGCTTCTACCTGCTGATTGTACAACGGAACTGCTTGAGCATTATAGCTTTTTAGCATTTTGGCGTACGACTTTATGTCAGAAGTATTAATTCTAAGTAGGAAATTCGGTAACACTTGAATACTTAGACTCACAAAAGTCAGCCCTGCAGCCATTAACACGCCTTCAATTACAAATCGCTTGCCCAGTCCTAAGATAGCACCGGCGAGAATCAACATCCATACTACGGCCGCTGCATTGTTTAACCAGGCCAATCGGCGACGATTCAAAGCTAGCACTTCTGGTAAGTAGTTGAAGAAGGCTTTGCTTTGCTCCCAATTCTCTTGCAGCACCAACATAATTAAGCTGATACCCCACAAATAAGCAATCATCAAGCTGGCAATACTAATATCTGATAACTCATAGAATCTCGACACCAGACTGATGGCGCCAAAGCTGGTCACCAGGCCAATTCCTAGAGATAGTACATACAAACCCAACATCTGCCATGCCAACTTCGAATTTAGGTTGAATAATTTGCGCAGAGTTACCAGATACATGTACATAAATGTAATCACCAATACGCCCAAGGCACCCCAGATCAGTCTGGCTAGAATGTCTACCGGCAAGATCCGGGTTTGATTGATCACACTGACAACTGTTACGCCTTTTATGGACTTGATGTCAGAAACAATTTTATTCAGAGTTTCCGCGGGGATTGATTGGAATTCCAAGATCGAGTTGGTGTGGTCAACATGCGCCAAGTATGGCGAGCTGGTGTACTGATCGAGAATGTCTACACTGCCATCGCTGGTGATCTGCACCAGCTGACTGGAGTGGAAGTCAGCAAAATACACTCCACGATTAATAATAATCACGCCAATACTCAATGCGGCAAGCAGTATTAAAGCTACCGCCATGAAGCTAAACTTGCTAGGTCGATTTACGTAGAACGTTTTAAATACCATTCGCGGTTGTGCCATTATTGTGAATCTTGTGCATGAATAAATGCGATTATCTGTGGAAACAGGAACGTGCACGCAATCACCAGCAGCAGTCCACCTACTGACACCACTCCGAGAATATCCTGATACGCACCAAAGCCTAGGTTAGCCACGTACATCACTCCGGCCACGAAGAACAGCAGGCCGCCCAAGTTGCGGTACTTGATCAGGCCATCACGAACTTGAGTTTCCTGATATCGCAATAAATCGTACAGAACAATTGCTCCCAAAGCATACAGCATCAAGAATCCAGCGAAGAACCCTATCGATAAGCTTACTGCCAGCAGCTTAAATGCGGCTACTGCGAGGAGCACATATGCTGTAAGCCCTATCACAAATGCCATTGCCTCGCGACGACTGTAGTGTCTAATTGCTAGTATCGCCAAGAACACAGCCGACAAAATCATGGCCAGAGATGTAATAGATTTACCCTCAGTGCCAAAGTCAGCACCAGCTTGTGAAGTGCCATTTGATTGGTACGTCGTACGTACGCCGACGGAGCCCAATAGGTAGGATGACATCACCTTTAGCTCGGTGACACTTGTTTGGATATCAAATGGTCGCGCCAGCATATCTAATGGTTGTCCCAAAGACAACACCACCATTACTGGGCTGTTATCAATAGCAATGATCAAAGGCTTCGGGGTACTACTAGTAGCGTAACCAGCATTGGCTACAGCTGTGGCTAGATTGGTGGTGACACTGTCAGCAAACTTTACATGCCACACTGAAGCGTTCAAGGCTGTACGTGTCTCGATCGACACCGAGGCGATGTCTCCAACTCCTACCAACGTTGATTCTTGAGCGACATAACCAGGATAATACTGAGATAGAAAATCATCGGGCTTGGCATCTGCTGCTGGCTGGGGATTGTTCTCCCAGATGCTGACATTGCCAGGTTGTACTAGTAATTGTGCTACTCGCTGTTCATCGATTTCGTGATAATACTGTGGGAAGGTAAACACCAATTCGTAGTCGCCTCCATTAACCTGCGTCGTCAAATCGACATCGTATAGGTTTGCGGCTTCCATGCGTCGCCGAATCAGCGTCACATCATCATTAAATATTTGGTCGCGGACAGGTGTCTGCTCAGGAGTAAATCCAGCTCGGAATCTATATTGATCAGAAGAATACAACCCAGAGCCCAGGCGGAAATTACCCCAAGGACTACCCGGTGCAATCGCGGACAGGTCTATGCCTGGCCATTGGAGGTCATGTCCAGCAACGCTTATTTGGAACTTTGGCAAAGCAAAAACGCCTAAGACAACTATGAACAGGAGAATAATTGCAAACAAAACACGAGAAAATTTCATTGCATCAATAATTTAGCTAATCTGGGCGGATGTGACCATAATACTATAAACGCAAGGGAATCGGCAAATTGCAGAGACCAATTCGACCAAATTGACCAGCTTGGCCAATTGGTCTATTTGGTCCACCGTGGCCAACTTAGTCCCTCTCATTAGAAAGCACCGCTGCCGCCTCCTCCTCCTCCACCGCCGCTGAAGCCGCCAAACCCACCACCACCGCCACTCCAACCACCGCCGCCTGCAGACGCGTGCTGCAAAGGCTGATACACAGTGCTGTTCATCGACGTCGCAAAGCTGCGGGTAAATGAGCTATACCAGAACACATCGTATACACCGCCCGGACCGACATACCAGTCAGGCTGACCTTTGTAGATATCTTTGAACTTGGTCGCCCACTCTTTTTCTATGCCGAAGACTACAGCATATGACAAAAACTTCTCAAACTCTTCTGGAGACAGCCCTTGTACGCGGTAACGCTCAGCGTAATACATGTACATTCTAAATCCCAACACCTCAGCCAGCACTTTGCTGCCTGACGCAGTTTTCGCTGGCATGTACTTAGCAGCTAACAATAATCCTATGCCTAACACTGCCAGTGCAATTCCCAATAACAATGGCCCTGGCACGCCTAAAATCGCAGTGCCCACGATAGCAGTTAAGAATATGCCGACTCCACCCAAAGCCAGGATCAATAACCCACAGCCGAAGTACTTGGCGCGTGTAGTTTGCGGTGACTCGGTAAAGTAACCGCGTGTCACCATCTCTTTATAAATGCTGGACTGCAGTCCTGGATACTTGGGAGCAAATGAATCGCCCATGTCTTTGGTCTCTTGGGTATCCTCGCCGTCAAACAGTGCATCCATTAGTTTTTGCTCAAAGTCATTCAAGCCTGCATCTTTAGGTTTGCCTTCCAGTTTGGTAAGTTCGTAATTTTTACCTGATTCAATTTCTTTGATACGGATATACCCGCGGTAAGCCAAATCAATAATGCTGCCGGTGATATCTTCACGATCGACTTTCTCGTCTTTGATCGCCCCCAGCAAATATGGATGCACATCAACTGGTGGATGAAACAGGGGAATCACAGTGGCGGGCATGTTCACATCACGACCGCGACGACGCCAGTGAAGGTACACTGCAATTGCCGCTGCCGGGATCAATCCTAACC
>CAYXSB010000082.1:0-4231 GCA_964466865.1 uncultured Candidatus Saccharibacteria bacterium | reverse complement strand
CCGTTAGGATCAATTAAATATCGATAACCTGATTGGGTGGTACAAGCGCCGGAAGTGTAACCACTTTGCGGCACTGCCGGCATACAATAGGTTTTGCTATTACCGCCACAAGTCGGTCCATTGATCCAGCTACATTTGCTACCATCTCCGCACAATGGGTAAAATCCGTCACTCCATACCCCGCACTTTTGACCACAAGTACTGGTGGCAGTTTTACACGCGCACTGAGAATTTGCATTGTAATCGGTAGGACATTTGGGGCTGACACATACACCACTTTGGCATATGGGCTTGAAGCCAAATGTAGTAGTCTTACAGTCAGCCGTGGTATTGCACGACTGTCCGCAGATTCTGCTGCCAGCTGAGAATGTGGTAGCGGCAGTACTGCCAGATGAACTAGAGCTCGATGAACTGGTTGTGCCATTACAAGTGGCGGCGGCAGCTGCGTATCCGCTAGGATCAACAGTTTTCCAGTCGGCAATAATGGCATCGTGATTCGCGGCGCTAGTATCCCAGCCGTTATTTTTGTAGAAAGGCAAAATGTCTGGACGCAGATTCAAGATACATTCGGTGAGCGGACTCCCAGCGGCATTAGATGTCACGGGAGCTTGGCTCTGCTGCAAGACATTAGTTAGGTAAATGGCAGCGCCAATTAAGCCAAGGGTGATGACTACGAGAATTACAATTGCAATTTGGCGACGACGTTCGGTCATTGGTAAGTGGCAAATCTTTCATCAGTTTAGAAGATTGCGCTGGCCGTGGCTAGAGGACTTTCTGTAGCCATTGTCCGGTATAGCTATTGGTAGTGGCGGCGATTTGCGCCGGTGTACCTTCAGCAATGATTTCGCCGCCGCCTTCTCCACCCTCTGGCCCGAGATCGATTACCCAGTCGGCAGTTTTGATCACGTCGAGATTGTGCTCGATTACAACTACGCTGTTACCTTTGGCCACTAGCCCATGCAACACCACTAGCAATTTACGTACGTCTTCAAAGTGCAGACCTGTCGTGGGTTCGTCTAAAATGTACATAGTTTTGCCAGTCTGACGACGTGACAATTCGGAAGCGAGCTTAACGCGTTGGGCTTCCCCACCGGACAAAGTCGTGGCGGACTGGCCAAGACGAATGTAACCTAAGCCTACGTCAACTAGTGTTTGTAACTTATTGCTGATAGCCGGGACATTCTCAAAGAATGTCAGGCCTTCTTCTACAGTCATGTTCAGCACTTCGGCAACGTTCTTGCCTTTATAGTCGATTTGCAGAGTCTCGCGGTTGTAACGCTGACCTTTGCAGACTTCACAAGTCACATATACATCTGGTAGAAACTGCATTTCAATTCTGATCACACCGTCACCTTCGCAATTCTCACAGCGGCCACCGCGGACATTGAAACTAAATCGACCGGGAGTATAACCACGTACCTTCGACTCCTTTGTCTGAGCAAAGATTTCGCGAATCGGAGTAAACAAGCCAGCATAGGTTGCAGGATTAGATCGGGGTGTACGGCCAATTGGTGATTGATCAATGTCAATTATTTTGTCTAGGTGTTCGATGCCGCGCATTTCTGAATATTGACCTGGCTGATCTTTATTGCCGTTCAATTCTTTAGCGAGAGCTTTATATAGCACCTCATTTACTAGGGAAGATTTACCACTGCCGGATACGCCAGTCACAGCTACTAATTTCCCCAAAGGGATCTCCACATCTACTCCCTTTAAATTGTGATGGCGAACGCCAAACAATTTAATAAAGTTGGTGTTCTTAGCTCGAGTATTATCGATTCCAATCTTTTTTAATTCTGCAGTAATTGCCTCACGATCGACTTGGCGCTTACCGCTTAAGTATTGTCCAGTCAGTGATTCAGGAACTGCACTAATATCTGCGACTTGGCCTACGGCCACTACTTCACCACCGTGCTCACCAGCTCCAGGGCCAATATCAATCACGTAGTCAGCAGTCTTGATGGTGTCTTCGTCGTGCTCCACTACCAGTACGGTGTTGCCGAGGTCACGCAAGTTCTTCAAAGTATCGATTAATCTGGCGTTGTCGCGCTGGTGCAAACCGATGGACGGTTCATCCAATACATACAATACTCCGGTGAGGCCGGTCCCGATTTGGGACGCTAGACGGATACGTTGAGATTCTCCTCCGGATAAAGTCTGAGCTTTACGACTGAGTGTTAAATAGTTGAGTCCCACAGCCACCAAGAAGTTCAATCTAGCGATAATTTCTTTGTTCACCTGTTTGCCGATCTCCTGCTCTTGCGTAGTCATGTCATCTTCTTCAGCGGGAATCTCATTGAATGCGAACATCGTTTTCAATGTAGTTTCGATGTGAGGCAAGCTATTCACTTTGCCAGTACCTAGATCATTGATCCAAGTCAAAGCATTGGAAATAGACATGTTGGTCACATCGACAATATTCAGACCGCGAATGGTTACAGCCAATGCCTCTGTTTTCAAACGCAAACCTTTACACACCGGACACTCCAATTCGTTCATATATTCTTCGATTTCGCGACGGATATAGTCGGAGTCGGTTTGCTGGTAGCGTCTCATTAAATTGGGAATTACACCTTCAAACTTAGCTTCGTAGTCAGTGCTGGAGCTAGTGTTAGCGCTCTTATAATGGTGTTTGTAGACTTTGTCTCCGGCTCCGTACAAGATTATTTGTAGATGCTTGGGGTCAAGTTCTCCCATCGCAGATTTCAACGAGAATCCTTCTTCTTCGGCGACTCTGGTAAGCAGCTGCATGTGCCACGAATCCATATTGTCGGCCATGCGCGACCACGGATAAATTCCGCCTTCGCTAATGGTTAGGCGTGGGTTGTACACGGCAATAGGGTCAATTTCTTTAATTACGCCCAAGCCGCCACAACGTTCGCAAGCTCCATGGGGAGAATTAAATGAGAATGAATGAGGTTCGATTTCCGGGAAAGACTTGCCACTATCAGGATCAACTAATTTCTCAGAATAGAATATGTCTTCATTCTGGTCTAAGAGATTTACCAGCATTTCCTGCTCTCCCAAATTCAGAGTTAATTCTACAGAGTCCGTCAGACGCTTCATAAATTCTGCATCGTCTTTTTTATTCTTATCTACTACCAAACGGTCAATTACTAGTTCAATCGTATGCTTTTGGTAGCGATCGAGACGAATGTCTTCTTCTAAACCATACACTTGTCCGTCTACGCGAGTGCGCACGTAACCTTGAGATAAAAACCGTTGGAATAATTCTTCGTAAGTGCCTTTGCGGTCTTTGACGATTGGCGCCAACAGTTGGATCTTCACTTCCGGTAAATTGTATTTCTCTGGATAATTCACCACGGCATCCACGATTTGTTGTACGCTCTGCTTTTCCAGCCGACGACCACTAACCTGACTACGCGGATGACCGACGCGCGCGAACAACAATCTTAAATAGTCATAAATTTCGGTAACCGTACCTACAGTCGAGCGTGGGTTGTGACTAGCACTTTTCTGATCAATAGAAATAGCTGGTGATAGTCCTTCAATCAGATCGACATCTGGCTTCTCCATTAGGCCCAAAAACTGACGGGCATATGCCGATAGCGATTCCACGTAGCGTCTTTGTCCTTCCGCATAAATGGTATCGAACGCCAAAGATGACTTGCCGGAACCGGACAGTCCAGTGATAACTACTAGTTGGTCTTTGGGGATATCGACGTCGAGATTTTTGAGGTTGTTGGCGCGAGCGCCGCGAACGCGGATCATATTGTCGGACTGTGTACTCTTCATTTAGGCGGGTAGCGGTTAAACGTAGCATTTTAACATTTCTAGACTTTTTTACCTAAGCCTGATAACTAGGCTATGACTGCAAAGTGCCTCTATTGTATTTCTACGTCAAGTTATCCTATACTGAGCTTACTTTTGATTTTTACTACCACTTGCCATGGTTGCCAAGAAAGACTCGTCTAGTCTCAGTGCACGCGCTAGCAAAGCCTCTGACTTTGATGAACTAAAACCGCACGCTTCTGCGGCCAAAACGAAGCACGAACTCACCGATTTAGAACCTGTCCGGTTCAGCAGACGCCAAGATTTAGAAAAGCACGAAAGCCCAATTGGCAAAATTGTGCTGTACATCGTAGTGGTGGTGGTGGTCGGCGTAGGTCTGACTTTACTGGTACAGAATTATATTGCGAATCAGAATTCTGCTGCTAACAATAGCAACGCAGCTAATACTAACCCAGCCACTACTTCTGAAGTTGTGATC
>CAYXSB010000081.1:0-4243 GCA_964466865.1 uncultured Candidatus Saccharibacteria bacterium | reverse complement strand
CCCAGCTGACAGCCCTCACTTTAGAGTTGATGCCGAGGCTACGCTAGCACACATTACAGAAGTGTTGCCGAATGCTACTCCTGAAGATCTGGAAAATGATCAGCAGCTCTTAGTTAGAATTATTAATAATATCGGTACAACTGCAAACTTAGATGATCTTAGAATGCGTGCTCAGACGTTGGCGCAAGAAATTAATCAACGCAGAGTCGAAGCCGATCAAATTACACCTGCTCCTGCTGTACGTTACGAATCACCGGCAGAACCAAACTATGAGAATTATGAATATGAGCAAGCAGTACAAGTTCTACGACAGCCGCTGGCTGTACCTTTACCAGGTCAAACGCGGCTTGAATATCGTGAAGCTCTCAGAACTCTAGATAAATTATCACGCGATGAGCAAGCCCGTGAAGTTTGGCTAGCACAGCCGTCAGCCTTACGCAGGAAGACAGTAAGAGCATTAAGGACATTCGGTGAAAACGTAGCTGAACAAATTAGGCGTAGTAAGCTGGCACCAGAACAGACAGAACAGTTGGACCCAGCACAGCTGGAACAGCTCAGTGAGTGGGCGCAGACAGCGCAAGTGCTAATAAACGAGCTTGAAGATATTCAGGGAGAATTATTCCTGGAGCAGGGAGAACATTTAACAGATGCAATTCTGCAGGTAGCCAGAGAGGTAATGGTGCCTAAATTCATTGAAGTTAGACAAAAGTCTTTGGTTCTTGATGGACTTAAACTTAGTGAGCGTCAACGTGGACTATTGTCAGCACACGAAAACCGTATGGAAGTGGTGTTGGTCAGAGTGCTAGACAGGATAGGCAAGTACGCTTACTTCGATCGCAAGGCAGAGCGACGTCGAAAAAGCTCAGAAAAATTCAACGAGCTTTTCTTGGAGAATGGCAAATTGGTAATACAAATTTTGCCACAGGTCTTGGATGCAGTAGCGCTTTCCTGGGCAGCAGATGACCCTACGGTGGGATTGAATAGTGGCTTGAGCGTGATTGTGCCACTGATACTTAAGGCCGATGCTACACACTTCCCAGATAATAAACCAGGTTATGAGCTTGCCGAACAGTTTGTGGGCGCCTTGTATTACGACCTCATACGCAAATACTTAGACTTCATTAGTGCAGCAGACGCTAATGGTCAGGATAGTTCAGCTGAGAGAAAGCTATCGGTAGAGGATGAGGACGTGCTTGCTGCGCTGAGGCAAGGGGTGACAATAGATCAAGCTCCGGAAGTTCTTCCTAATGTAGAATCTCTGATAAGCGAAGTTGACGCGTTAGCTGAAGATGATAAGCCGGCCGTTGAGGCGCTGACCAATCTTGTCGCTAATTTGCCACATGTAGAAATTAGCGGCTTAGACCAGGAGAACAGACAGTTACTGATAGAGGCTCTACAACGTCTATACACACAAATCCATAATGTCTGGTCTGGAGCTGTGGCCGAAGCAAATTCAGATGAAGAATTTGATGCGTTGGATGCAGCAGTAATGGGCCTGCAAAAGCTCATGCAGGACTTGCATGTCGATACAGATGGTGTTGCAGAATTCGCAGAGCTGAACGAATCTCCTGCCGCAGACGCTTCTGCGCCAGCACCTGAGGCCGATGTTACTCCTACTGCAGAGGCTTCAACTAATAAAGCTGAGCAAATCAAGGATGCCGCCAGGAAAGTACCGCTGTTCCTGCGCAGGACATTCTATGTAACTGGTGCAGATACTTATTTGCCGACGAATATACAACAGCCATACTTGCGTACAGCTATACGAGAAATGCAAACATATTTGGCTACTAGAACTTTCGACGGTCAAACCGTAGCCGCTGCCAAGATAGAAAATCTTGACGATAGGACAATGCAAAGATTATTAGAAGATTCAGCACCAACACTACGCGGAATTCCTCGTGATCAGATGCTAGACCTTGATGCTCTAGCAGGTAGGACTTACCCAGTATATGCCAGTATCGTGCAGCCATTACTTGATTTGCTTGTAAAGAGATTATCTCTACTGGAAAACTACGCTAATCAAAGTGTGGAGTTGAATCGCTTACGGGTTGCCAAAACTATCTACGATGCGATGACAAAAATCAGCGCGGCAATGCCTCAGGATTAATTTGGCAAGTTTTGATCCTTCCTATTTATGTCTCCCGTGTGTATATGCTAGAATTCGCCTGGCGTTAATGACTAGGGCCAGCTCTTTAGCTAACTAGATCCTATTTAGCTGAGTAGCTTAACCTAGTCTTTAAACACTTTTTAATTATTTCTTATTTATAAAACATGGCAGGAACATACACGCGTACTAAGCCCCATGTCAACGTCGGTACACTAGGTCACATCGACCATGGTAAGACTACTTTGACTGCTGCTTTGGTCGCATATTCCCAGCGCAAAGGTTGGACACAGGGCGGTAAGTCCTATGCTGACATTGCTAAGGGTGGTATCGCACGCGCAGGCTCAAATAAGATCGTAACCGTAGCATCAAGCCACGTAGAGTACGAATCTGAAATGAGACACTACGCTCACATTGACTGTCCAGGACACGCCGACTACATCAAGAACATGATTACCGGTGCTGCTCAGATGGACGGAGCTATTTTAGTTGTATCCGCAGCTGACGGTCCTATGCCTCAGACTCGCGAACACGTACTGTTAGCTAAACAAGTCGGTGTAGAAAACATCGTCGTATTCATCAACCGCTTCGACCCAACTATGGACGAAGAGTTGTTGGAATTAATTAAAGAAGAAGTCAAAGACATCCTCGACAAGTACGGATATGACTCCAAGAAAGTGCCTTTCGTAGTTGGAAGCGCATTGGATGGTGTTACCGGACAGAACAAGGGTGACGAAGAAATGGCCGCTTTGCTGAAAGCTTTGGATGAATCCATCCCAGAGCCAGTACGCGAAACTGACAAACCATTCATGATGCCAGTGGAAGACGTGTTCTCAATTGAAGGACGCGGAACTGTAGCCACCGGTAGAATTGAGCGTGGTACCGTCAAGGTCGGCGAGACTGTTGAATTACTAGGTTTGATGGAAGGTGCAAAAGATCTTCCTGTTACAGGCGTAGAAATGTTCAACAAACAGCTAGACCAAGGACAAGCAGGAGACAATGTCGGTATTCTATTGCGCGGTATTAAGCGTGAGGAAATCCGTCGTGGTCAAATCTTGGCCAAGAAGGGATCTCTAAAGGCCCACACCGAATGCGAGGCAGAAGTAGTAATTCTGACCAAAGAAGAGGGTGGAAGACACACCGGTTTCGGTAGCAACTACAAGCCTCAGTTCTACATCCATACTGCTGATGTAACTGGTGAAGTAGTATTACCAGCTGATGTACCTTTGGTATCTCCTGGCGATCACGTAAAGATTACCGTCAAGCTATCTAAGCCAGTAGCAATCGAGGAACAAACTCGCTTCGCTATCCGCGAGGGTGGTAAGACAGTAGGAGCTGGAGTTGTAACTAAGGTTATCAAATAACTTTAATACACGAATTTAGAATAGGGCCGCCGTAAGGCGGCCCTATTCGTGGTTAAAGGCGTGATATATAATCGGCGGCAACGAAGCAGTTCAAGGAGGCTACGATGACTGCGTTTGAAAACGCAATGATTGCAGCAGCTCACGCTGCGGCAAATGCACACAAGGCGCACGCGAGTGGAACTTACGCGCAATCTGTGGCAGAACTGGAAGGACTGGTCCTGGTTACCAGAGACGAGTGCACGACGTTCTTATTTAATGTCCGCTTCTGCGGGAAGTATCCAGAGCGGATTTCTGTGGAAGTGCAATTGTGTCCCGAGGGCAGGCGGCTGATGACCGACATGGACACCAAGACAGGATTCTACTGCGCCATATGGCAGTACCTGGATTTGGACTTCAGTGTGGTAAAATCAGCCGCAACGGAAGATTCCTAGGAGGATACGATGACTCAATTTGAAAATGCGATGCGGGCAGTGATTCATGCAGCGGTAGAGGCTCATACTTTTCGTACATTTGGAGAAATGGTCGATCCGGCTCCAGATGCGCACGAACTTGCAGAGAAAGATCTCCGCGCAATCACTGTAACAGAGGCTTTCACCAATACTCCAGGTTATCTATGCTTGGTAGAGTTTGGCGGGGAGCGCCCTGAGTTACTGTCCATCGAAGTGAGTACATTTCCTCAGCGGACTCGCGGCATGAGCGCCGGTTATATTGAGAACTGCTTCTTCAGCACCGAGTGGAAGCGTGTGACTAAGACGGAAACTAATTCCGTCTAGCA
>CAYXSB010000080.1:0-4274 GCA_964466865.1 uncultured Candidatus Saccharibacteria bacterium | reverse complement strand
AAACTTTCAACACCAGGCAACGGTGAACTCACCTGCAGCCGGACTTTGTTGTTCACTGGAACCAACGCCACGCTCAAAATAGCAGTTGCTGACCTCCACTCGACCCCACTCCACGAGACGGGGTTAGCGAGAAGTGAATCCAGTTCGAACATAGCGCCTAAGCGCAACGCAGCTTCAGGCTCGGCATGGCGAATCGTAGAGATCGCCGCCTTCAAATTTCCATCGTTCATCTCAAAAACTCCTTGGGAAATCTCTTACAGACTCTATTATATCAGATATATTGGATATATCCTAGATAGATTTCATGAAATCCAGGCTTCTGCCGATCAACATTACCTTATTTTGGGCAATAAGTTCCAGCACAAACTGGTCCTTACGGCGCTTATGAAGTTCAAAATCGGTAATGCTGAGTACAGTATAGTGGATATTGCGGTGAGTCTTCTTTTCTTCTTTGCTGACAATGCTATCCAGCACGCTCATGTCTATGCCTTTGCCCACAACTACTAGGTCAATTGGGTGTGAGCCATAATATTCTCCCCACACAAAGCCTTGGCTCAGTAAGGCAAACTGCATTTCTCCCAGCTTAGAAGCGTTGGTTACGATCTCTCCGCCCAAGCCAAAGGTTTTGTGCACCATGCCTAATAGTTCATCGTAGTAAAGGAAATTAGGATTTAGCAAGAAGTATTTACGATTGCCACGCTTCTCGGTCGTCAGCAGCTTTATCTCCTCCATGCGGGTCAGTTCCCGGCGCACAGCGTTTATTTCTTCATCCAGTTCGCGCACGGCTGCACGCAAGTGGATGGGCTGCTCCGGAGTCATAAAGAAATAGCGGATAGCCTTAATTCTAACCTTAGAAATAAACAGTTGGTCGAGATATTTACGTGGGTTGCTCATGTGTTTTATAAAACTTACGAGATAATAATATACCTAAACCAAGCCGGCTGCTTGTTTAGTTTTGGCAGTAACTTCTGCCAGTAACTTGCTATCCGATTTTAAAAGTTCTTTCAAACCTTCTCTGCCCTGGCCTACATTCTCACCGTTATATTTAAACCATGAGCCAGCCTTTTCAATAATATTGAATTTCAAAGCCACATCTACCAAGCTGGAAACAGCATCAATGCCCACGCCGTGAATCATATCGAAGAATGCTTCCCGGAATGGTGGCGCCACTTTATTCTTCACGACTTTAACTCTAACTACATGTCCGATGACTTCATCTTCGCTACCGATCTTTTCTGTACGGCGAATGTCCAAACGCACCGAGGCGTAGAATTTCAAAGCATTACCACCAGTGGTCGTTTCTGGATTACCAAACATCACGCCGATCTTCATGCGCAGTTGGTTGATGAAGATGATCGTAGTGTTGGTCTTACCGACGATACCAGTAATTTTGCGTAAAGCCTGGCTCATCAATCTGGCCTGCAATCCCATGTGGCTGTCGCCCATTTCTCCTTCAATTTCTGCCTTTGGAGTCAATGCCGCTACCGAGTCCACAATCACTAAATCAACAGCGCCAGAACGTACCAAAGTTTCCAAAATCTCTAAGGCTTGTTCGCCATAGTCAGGTTGAGAAATTAATAATGTTTCTAGGTTTACACCAATGTTCTTGGCGTAAGCTGGATCAAATGCATGTTCCGCATCGATGAAAGCTACTGTACCGCCAAGCTTTTGGGCTTCAGCAGCTACATGCAATGCCAAGGAAGTTTTACCAGAAGATTCAGGTCCATAGATCTCAATAATTCTGCCGCGGGGAATACCACCGACGCCCAAAGCCACATCCAATGAAATTGCTCCGGTGGGAATTACATCCATCTTTTTGATAGTATCATCCGCCATTTTCATAATCGAGCCTTCACCAAATTGTTTGGTGATTTGCTGCATAGCTATTTCAATAGCTTTTGCTTTGCCCTCGGTAGGAGTTTGAACGGCGGGAGTGTCTGTCTTAGGATTTTTAGCCATAGTTATATTGTATGAAAAGTAAATACCCGGATACTATCCAAGTATGGTAAACAAATTCTAAATTGAGAAAAGTCTGAGAGAAGTGCAGTTCTCCGCGGCAGGTACAACCATTCTACAGTGTGAGGATGAAAGCAGCAACCATGCAAGTCAAAAATCGGGCAAAGTTGTACAAAATTGTACTAATTTATAGGCTTACAGGAATGTCAGATATTGAATACTCACCCAGCCTGTGGAGCCATTCGTCATCTTGATCTGAATCCAGCCGTTACCAGCATCGTCGGTCACAAAGTAACGCTCGCCAGTGGATACACGTGCCACTTCATCTGCTGCTCCTGAAGGTTGAGATCGCACCCGCAGCCAGCCAGTTTCCGTAGGTTTAATCTCTACCACTTTGGTGCCTGCTGGCCTGACCACGTTTAGCTTAATCGTAAAGCCAGAGTCCGCAATCTTCTCACCGCCTGTGGTAAACAATTCGAAATTCTCGGATACATCTCCGAAGTATAACGGCGCAAATAGCTTAAAGTTGTACTTCTTTTCTTCGCTCGGCAACAGAGAATCACCTTGCTGCATGATATTAAACTGTGAGTTACCCGGCCACACATCTTGCAAGAAGAACTTACTGCCACCTTCAGTCTTAGTGCCTAACAGTTCAGAAGACGAATCAAAGTAGCTGCCAAAATCGCCAGTATTTTTTATCGTCAAACTCCCAGTCACCACATCGCCGGCGTTCACCGAAGTATCAGGCAAAGATACGGCGGTCACAGTCATCGCATATTGCTTGGGTACAGGAGCATACAAACCACGAACTGGGTCAACCACTTGCTTCAAACTCGTGCCCCACAATCCAAACAAGTCTTGCTTCTGCAACACCACAGTTTGATTCTGATCGTCGAGTTTATATTGCACTGTAGCTACCGAGACTTTGTCGAGAGAAATGCTATTACGATTTGCCACATCGAGAACTAAGCTGCTTAGAGGCTGCATGGACCTAGGGTCAAATGCATTGTCAGTACGTCCAGCTAGGTAGCCAATCACCACCATGTCACTACCCAAGCCGCTAATACTAATCTTGCGCTCTTCTCCACCAGAATTGCCTTTGAAAATACGGCCATCGGAAGTGACAATGTAATGAAATGGAATATCTGTAAATCCTGGACGACGTTCGTTGGCAATCATGTAATAGTACAGACCGCGAAACCAGTCATTGTCATGCACTTGAAAGTCAGAACTCGGGGGGAATATGGGAACTACTACAATATTGGTGGGCACGCTATATGAAGCATCAGCCTTCACGATCTTGTCGTCAACCTTTGCTTGTTGGTGAGACAGCACTTGTGCGCTCACCGGAGCATGCACGGCCACCAATATAAACAGGCTAACTAGACCAAGAACAATTGTGGGCACAGTGTATCTTAAACGCATATCATTGAGATTATACAGGATGTAATGGCAAACTGGCAGGACGGTAAGCTACAAACTACAAATAACAAATAAATTACAAGCAACAATTAACAATTGAGTCACTCCGGGCTTGACCCGGAGTCAAGCGCAAGATGCCGGATCTAGTCCGGCATGACATTGTAGTTAGGAACTTTGGTGCTTATTTGGGATTTGTTATTTGTAATTTCTGTAACTACCATGTCAGTAGATACACAGTAAGCCCTACTTGCTCTTCGACTCGACCTTGCTTGATCGCCGCATCCAAACGCAACAGCGCTTGAGATAGCTTTTGAATCCTCTGCCAAGTAAACCTAGCCGCCTTTTTGGTAGTTTTTTCCAGAACGAACGGGTGTAGCTTCAGCGCTTGCAGTGACTGGCCATGTTCACGTGACCACACGACTTTTGCCAACAACATCAGTTCACGCGATAACATACTAAGTAAATACTGGGTGTTGTCGGTAAACGCAGTAAGCTTAACAAACTCAGACATCGCAGCCGGCTTATTGCCTAAAGCTAAAGCGTCGAGAAACTTCCAGATATCACCAGCTGCCTCCGCGCCAGTAAGTGAATCCAGCACTTGTTGATCCAACGGCTTGCCGGTAGCTTGCGCATAAACAATTAGCTTTTGTAATTCCTGGAATAATATTCCCCTGTCATTGCCTTTATACTCTATCAAACGCGATGCTAGGCTGCGTGGCACGACCACATCAGCTTGCTTGGCAGTTTGCACCAGCCATGCAGCTACTTCATTATCGGCAGGCAAGGCAAACTCTTGCATTAGCCCTGCTGTTTTTAAGTTCTTGGCTAAACTCGTACGTGCGTCTAGCTTGCGATCATGCCAAATCACCAGCGGTTTCGTCTTTAAACTACTCAGA
>CAYXSB010000079.1:0-4316 GCA_964466865.1 uncultured Candidatus Saccharibacteria bacterium | reverse complement strand
CGATCTGGCGATAATGCAGAAATTGCGTATGCGTGTGGTATCTGACATATCTGTGATTATACCAATAAATAACTCAATACAGTGAATGATATTCGCAATGCTATAATCGAGCACACTAAGCCTAATGGAGGTCGTGATGATATTTGTCAATTTCATCTACAGCATCAACTTGTTTCGGCAGGCGATCCAGCGAGCAGGTAACCTGGGAGAACGGCGCGCTACAGACGACGATGCCAAGCGGTATCTCGACGAATTGCTGAACCGGATTAAAGACTTGGTTTTGCAGCGGGCCAAAACGCCACTGCGCGAAGACCCCATCCCCGCGATGTTCAAGCTGGACCAGCCTATACGACATGACTCCGGCTCTATGCCGTCAATTGCGCACTCGTCTAGCGTGGCCCTGGTCATCGAAATCACGATAATGCGAGGCTTGCTTAGCGAAGCCCAACTGTCTGGCTTGCGCGTTGTGGTTGGTGAGTACCTGCGGCAAACCCTGAGAAATGCAGGGATGCCGAACTTGCACTGTATCGTGCGGGTCATATTGCAAGACGGCTACGAGTTTGACATTCTAGCCTTGGACGAAGCTGCTGTAGAGACATTCTCCAATTAGTGGTAAGACAAGCGCCCTACGAAGCTTAATAGCGAAGTAGGGCGCTTAATTTTGCTCTCAAAGATATGGTTCTACTATCGTCAGTGCTCCGAGCAGCATGGCGCATGCCGGAAGGTACGTGACCAGAAACGCATAGTCCTTGATTGTGAGCAGGTTTGGCGGAATGATGTAGGAGACGAGCATAACGAGATGCAATGAGATGGCAATTACTGCGACAGCCTGCAAAATTGCGGTTCTCCAAGTGCGAGGTACAGTTATGTTGTTCACAACTACTCCTTTGCTTTATTGACAGAGGATTATAGCGTAGTAATGGTCGGTTTCGGCAAGTACTTTTTAAACCAGGTAAGTTGGCGCTTGGCATATTGCCGGTGCGCGATTTGCACATCGCGAATACATTCGGTCAAAGTGAGATTCCCCTGATTGTTTAAGTAGGCGATAACTTCCGCGTAGCCAATTCCCTGTAGCGCAGGAGTGTTTGGTGGGTAAGTCTTTAGCAAGGTTCGGACTTCTTCGACAAAACCGGCGTCAAACATTTGAATTACTCTGTGATCAATTTTCTCGGTCAGTTGTTCTATAGGCACGTCCATATAGTGAATATGTGGGCTCAAGCTCAATTCTGAGTCGACCTGCCCATGAATTTCGCCTTCTCCGGTGAGAATTTCCAACTTGCGGATCGAGCGGCGCTTATTGGCACGGTCACTATCGTTCATGGTTTCAAACGTCTCGCGAGAATAGTAAATTAATAACGTTTGTAATTCTCCCAGTGACATCGCTTCCAGTTTTGATCGGTATTCCGGATTAAATTTGTCGCTAGTAGGCTGATACTTTTCAGGCTGGAGAATCGCAGACAAGTATAGCCCTGACCCGCCAACCAGGATTGGCGTTTTGCCTTCTCTCACCAGCTTGGGGATCAAATCGAACACTAATGCCCGGAAATCGTAAATATTAAACTGCTCATCCGGAGTGAGAAAACTGAGTAAATGGATAACTTCACCGTCGGAGAATTTGAACTTGGCAAATTCTTGACCAAAAATTTCAATTCCCCCTGCTGGCAACACTTCGCCTTTGTTGGTACCAATGTCCATGTGCTTGTACACTTGCCGGGAATCGATGTTTATCAGCTCGCCGTTTAATTCTTTGGCTAGCTGCTTGGCATAGTCTGTCTTGCCGGAAGCTGTAGCTCCGGCTACTACGTGGACATTGTATGTAGTATTATTCGTCATGGTCAGTAGGTATCGTAACACAACAGGAATTATTTTCCGACTGTTTAACTCCAAAGATGCGGACAAGGTCGTACACATTATGACTGAATCCGGGACAAAATTGGCAGCGGCAGCACCAGGGGTAAAACGCAGCACTAGTCGCAAGGCGCATGCCATTGATTTGCTGAATACAGTATCGGTGAAGTTGGCGCATGGCCAAGGTTTGGACACGATCACCGAGGTTCAATTATTGAGTAGCCACCAGCAGTTCAAACAAGATTACCCAGGGTTAATGTTCGTAGAGCTGGTATGCGAATTGGTCAGTCTATTTCTCCAAGAAGGACAAGACGAGCCCGGTTATTACCGGAATCTAGCAAATCTGTTGGAAGTTAAAGCACCGCATAAATTGTCATTGCTAGCGGCAGCCGTAATTCTACGGTTTCTGCATATCAACGGCACGCTGCCTAAATTAAGTGAGGATGTGTACGGAGGCGAAGAATTATCTAATGCAGAATTACGCTTTCCCACGGCCGAGATTGGTTACACCAGCCGGCAAGAAATGGCTATTGGCGATGCTGTGTCCGATCGCATCTACAAGACCCAACGGTTTATCTTGCAGTATGACTTCTCGGCGATTAACCGCATTGATTTGAGTTCTGCGGAACAACGACAGTTGCTGGATTTACATCTGACTTGGCTGGAATTGGCTACTGACCGGCAATTGAAGAGCGCGGAAATGTTTAAGCAAGCGCTTAGTGCTATGATTTAATGGATTAATATCAACTCATGAACATCATTATCTCTGGTTGGCCGGGCGCCGGCACTACATCATTAGCTTTGTTAATGTCCCACTTGCTGGAATATCGTTATGTCTATGGTGGTGGTGTATTTAAATATCTAGGACAGCAAATTGCGGGTGATACTAGTGGTCCGAAGTTTATCGAGTTCGAACAGAAGTTTGGCGTAGCTTGGGATCAAATCTGGGAACCATATGTAATGTGGAAGCTGGAGCATTCCGACAAGATGATCGTAGAAGGCAAAACCACGGGTTTCTTCGCTGAGAGCGAAAACTATTACGAAATCATGCTGATCGCTAAAGTTTCCGCTCGCGCTAGCCGCGCTGCTGGCGATGGTCGTACTGATGCCGAACAGACAATCATGGCTCGCGATGTGGTAGTACGTCAGCGGTGGATAAATGAATATGGCATTGATGTGTACGATCCACAGCTGATTGTAAATAACTATGATTTGCTGGTAGATAATTCGCAAATGACAATCGACGATGAGTTGCAGTTTGTGTTGAGCAATCTGGAAGAAGATTACCGTTTCCCGCGCACAGATTTAGAGCAGGAGAAAAAGCATGCTCAAGAAGCAGTGACGATGTTGCAATCAAAGGGTAAAGATTTTGTAAGAGAAAGCCTACACGAACGCGGGCTGCTAGTTAACCCTCAGGAAGTAATGAAAGAATGGAATGAACACTTCGCTGATCGTGTACAAGCATTGCCTGACGAACTGAAGAATATCGTGTTGACGATGAAATAATTACGATTCAGCGTTAGCGGCAATATAGCTTTCCAACGCTACTCCCAGCTCTTGCGCCCAGCGGCGATCTACGACTTCCATGAGTAGCGTCAACAATAGTTTTACTTCCGGAAATGTTTGGTATACGGAGCTGACAGCAGCCTCGAAATCTTCACGGGTTTCTACTTCTGCAGCTTGTTTATAAATCGAAGTTAACAATAGGAGCAACTCCACAGTAGGCATTTCCGCAAGTTGTAATTCAGCTTTAGCGTCGCTTAAATCCTGTAATATTTCCGCGACCTGCTCATCTGAGAGATGACGACGATTTCGGGTGGCATGACGATTACGCAGTGTTCTAACTTCTCCACGTAGAATTTCCAGGTAAGGTTGCAACTTTTCGCGAAGCATTTCCTCAGTGATTCCGAACTCGCGCTTAGCGACAGATGGAGGGTAATTGTAGACGTATGATTCAAAATACTCCGCGTCAGGATGATTTTTGTGAGCCATGTAAACCCCGGCAACGCCTGGAGAATAAGGCAATAGTTTCATCAAGTCATAGTAGGCGTTCCAGCCCAGGTCCATAGTTTCGGTTTCATCAGCTGAATCTATGTCCAGAATCAAATCAAAAGTGATGGGTTCCGACTCGTCAGTTCTAGGGTCAACCAGTACGTCACGCACATTGCTAGCTTGGGCTAACTGCAGTACCTCGCGCCAGGCGAGACCACTGACTTTAATCTTGCACACAAATTGACCGTCCACTGCCACCACTTGTGGATGGCCGACGGCAATATTGGGGAACTTCTGTTGGTTAATTTGTTCGCTCATACCAAAATCATAACATAGGCCGGAATTTGACACAGCATTGCTCAGTCGTTAACATTCACCATTATGGCTAATACACAAGCAACTCTCGAAAAAATTACCGCCTGGGCCAAACGCCGCGGGTTTGTATACCCAGCTTCCGATCTGTATGGAGGTTTGGC
>CAYXSB010000078.1:0-4333 GCA_964466865.1 uncultured Candidatus Saccharibacteria bacterium | reverse complement strand
TGTTTATCGTTACATACATTATATACTATAGGACAGGGAGAATCAAGGAAAGAATGAGAAAAAGGTGACGGCGAGATTCGAACTCGCGGATAAGGGTTTTGCAGACCCACGCCTTACCACTTGGCTACGTCACCCTAGGAGGACAAGGGAATTTTACATGGGAAGTCCGGAACCAGCAAATACAAATAAAACGGGATCAAATTCTTGCGAATTAGATCCCGATTTATGTCCCTATCTATCAGAACCGAAATTCTTGTTGATAGAGACCCTAAGATAATACCATAATTAAATATTTTGTCAATAATGCTGCCTGATGATGTCTCTGTTAGAATACTATGTTGCATCGCCTGCTATGAAAGAGAACTCAATTACGAACCCGCGAAACTGGTGGCCATATATAGTTAGCCACCGTCAGCAAATCTGGAAACAGTTACGTCTGGTAATACCATACTTGCTGATTTATATTTTGCTGCTGTTTATTCTCGACTACTTCAATATTTCTACCGACACTGTACGAGGGTATTTAGGTGCACTGGGACCAATCGTGGTGCCAGCATTTGTACTGTTGCAGGTAGTATCGTCGCTAACTCCGTTGCCTGATTTACCATTTATTGCCGCTGGTGTGTTGTTCTTTCCGCCGGCCGTGGCATTTGGACTAGTGCTTCTGGGGATGTGGATCGGTGGCTTTCTGAATTTCTTTATTGCCCGCAGATTGGGTCGTGGGTTTGTGGTCAGCAAATATCCCCAAATTACAGACTGGATTGATCAGTTCACCGGGAAGTATGGGTTCGAAGCGATCATTGTGGCTCGCAGTTTTACATTTGTCACGTTTGATCTCGTAGCCTATGCCGCTGGCATTTCTAGCATTAGATTGCAGACATACGCGTTTGCGTCGTTAATCAGCTTAGTGCCGGTGGCCTTGAATGCAACTCTGGTAGGGCTAGCATTAGTATCTGGCAGCGTATTTCGCACATTTCTTCTGATTATATTTACTTCTCTCCTGGCAGTGTCGTTGGGATGGGGGGCGAGACGCTATCGTCTTCTACAGGAATTACGTCGCACTCCTAATGTCAGCCAATAATGGTGTGATAGAATAACCGTAAATTATTACTTGATACATATGTTTAATGATGTAAACGAAGTTCGTTTGTTAGGAAATATTACCAATGAACCAGAGCTACGCTTTACCCCTAGCGGTACTGCGGTGTTGAGCTTTGGTATGGCTACTAATCGCCGTTACAAGAAAGGCGATGAATGGGTAGATGAGCCAACATTTCATAATGTAGTAGTCTGGGGCCAATATGCTCAGAATCTAGCTCCCCGTGTCAAGAAAGGCACACGTGTATATGTAGCTGGTCGCATCCAGACCCGCAGTTGGGATGGTAATGATGGCAAGAAACAATATCGCACTGAAGTAGTGTCTGAAGAAGTGAACTTGCTGGCTCGTTATAACGAAGGTACAAATGCTGAATTAGGTGGCGTACCACAAGCACCGGCAGGTGGCACACCAGCCAAGGCGCGTGAGCCAAAGAAACCGCAGGCAGGTAATGAACCTCCGTTTGCTAAAGAGGAACTGGATGAGGGCGTAGAGGTAAATGCGGACATTGATCCTGACGATCTGCCGTTCTAATCAGAAGAATTATCGTCCCGGAAAGTAAATCGCACCGTGCGACCTTTCCGGGCGCTAAGTAAATAGCTTACAGCCAATCCCGCCGCGAGCGATAAGAACACAACTGCGGCAACTCCACACACCGGACAACTATTTTGATTCCCATTACACGCGTGCAGTAGCGCTAAGCCGCTGACACTGGCAGCTGAGACTGCTTGGCTCGCCAATATTAAAGTTGCGACCAAGTCCGCAGTGATCATGATCACGGTTAGCCCGTAATTCAATAATGTGCGCCCAGCTGGTCGACGAAACACTAGAGAAGCCACGACTGCTATCTCTACCAGGATCACACTGCCTGCGAGTAATATGTCTTTGGTGGTGAGAGTTATCAATTCTGCAGTAATGTAAATCCCGGAGAAAATTATCAGCAATGCCGCCCAGCGTTCGATCACCAACAGCACTTTTGTGAATTTCTTAAACACAGATAAAATTCTGTTGCCGGCAAACGACAAAATTATTGCCGGCGTAAGCACACCGAGCCCAAATAGCATAAACTTCAGCAACGTATCGCCAGTGACGGCTGTCAGCACCAGCCCAGCGAAATACGGTAGTACACACGGAGACAAACTAATAATCCACGGAGCCACTAATCCAATCAGCAAAGGGTTGGAGAATTTGGCCATGAATTGTAGTGATAGCCTGCCACTGAGCTGCAAAATTCCGATCAGGACCAAAGTGTAACCCAACACTAAGCGTGTCACATTTACCAAATCACTAGTTAGCAGACTTTGCAGCAACAACCCGGCAGCTGCAAAACTCACCAGGAATCCTACTACCAAGAGCGCGATGTCTTTCAACACTTGTTTCAGCGGTTGCTTGCCAGCGGCAGCTGACAGGTCCCAAATGCCAAAACGATACAGAAATATAGGAATAATGGCGAGTACACAAGGGGTGAAAGCTGCAATCAGCCCGGCAAAGTAGGCTGATTCCTGGCTGCCAATTAAGTTATTAAATGTGGTGATTAGATCAATCAACTGTTTACGTGGTAAGCAAGATTATTATACAGTTTACACAGATGAGATCAACTACAGCTGTAGTTATATAAACTGAATTTTCTCAGAATGTAACTTCTCGCTGATAGCAAACAGTACTGACTGCTGCACATCGTTGAACTTTTGCTGGTCCGGGTGAGTGACATCGAAGCCAAGTTCAAATACATGCCCGGCAGGGTCAAATCGTACTAGATTGACTGTGTAATTAGTCTTGTCGATATGATCTTGAGCTTGGAGAATGTCACTAATGAATGCTGGGATATCTTGCAATAGCTTTTCTGCAGTGTCATAGCTCACAATCACAGTTTGAGTGCAGCGTCGGCTATTGCTAGCGGTGAAGTTGCGTACTACTGAGCCCACCAGTTTGGTATTTGCCACAATTAGTTCTTCGCCATTGACTGAGCGGATACGTGTGCTTTTAATCCCGATACGCATGATCCATCCGCTGTAGTCATCAAATACGATGAAATCGCCGGGCTTGAACGGCTTGTCCGCAATGATTGAGAACGAAGTGATGACGTCGGCCAAGACATTTTGCACAGCTAAAGCAATGGCAATACCACCGATACCCAGTCCTGCGATTAAGGAAGTTACATCGTAACCAAGGTTAGACAGAATCAGTAATACTGCCACTATAAATGTCATGACTTTGAATAGTCCGCTGAGAAATTTGTATGCAGTTTCATTTTCCGGGCCTGATTCTCGTTCTAAAGCCTTGTCAGTGAAGTAATTGATAATACCTGTAGCTAACTGCAGCAATTGCCATGTCCAAGTGATCAGGAATATTACATATGCGACATTATTGACGTTGAAATTCAGATTTGGAATTGTGTGTATCGCCACGTAGGCAGAGGTGATCACGGCTGTGAGCAAGTTAATTTGCTTTACTTTGAGCGCCAATAGTTCACCGAGGCGGCGTTGCTTGAAAGCAGTTAGCTGGTAATACAAAATAGCTCTGATGACTTGAAATGCTAGTAATGCGCCTACGAACGTTAAGGCTGGTATCAAACCATAAGCAATAAGATCTTGAATTGTAATCTGGGATAACCAGGCAGAAACTTGAGATTGGATCGACATATGTGTGGTTTTAAAACTCCCAAGTTTACCACAAGCTGGAACGAGCGCGCGGAGCGGAGTATGATAGAGAGCTTATACAACTGTAATGATTCAAATAACCGACGCTGTCCAATCCACCGCAATTTTCACCGTAATCTTGATAATTGCGCTGGTAGTAACTCTTACTTTTAAATCCCGTAAATCGCTGTTTCCAGTGTCGGTCACCCAGGAGCTTAAAGGATTTGCCATACTGGCAATATTATTTGCCCATACAGGTTACTACCTAGTTACGGACCACAGATTTCTGGAGCCGTTGTCTTACCTGGCAGGCACGGGTGTGGATTTATTTCTGTTTGTGTCTGGATTCGGTCTGACCGTGTCAGCTTTAAAGAAATCGCAAACCGTGTGGGAATTTTATCGTAGCCGACTTCCTAAGCTGTACTTGCCGATGTGGCTAGTGGTAGGGACTTTGTTTGTGCTGGGAGGGTTACTGTTGCATCTGAGTTATGACTGGACATACATTCTCCAGACTTTCAGCGGGGTGATTACGCATGTGCAACTTTACCAAGATATCAATTCGCCGCTGTGGTATTTCACGTTCATTTTGTTCTATTAC
>CAYXSB010000077.1:1430-4392 GCA_964466865.1 uncultured Candidatus Saccharibacteria bacterium | reverse complement strand
AAATTCTGGAAATACCTCTAGCTCTCCTCCTTAGCGAAGCTGCTTTTTCTTAAATTAGCGCTGACTTTCAATTAAGCGCCAAAGCATTCTTGCCAATTCGTCGTAATTCCCGATCAATTCAGCCAAATCCAGAGTATTCTCTATTGAAAGAATCTCTAGGATTGAAGCACACTCATAGGTAGAGCCTCTGGCTGTGATGTAGTAGTTCCTCTTATCTGGCTTTGAGAACTTAGCTGCACCTTCGGCAATGTTAAGTGGAATGCTCAGGGAGGCCCTATACAACTGGTCCTTTGCAGATCTGTGCATACAGCTTGAAGCTTTAATCAACTCAGCGATCTTTAAGTGCTGTCGCTTTGCTTTGTGGTACACATCTAGACTTTGGAAATCGAACATCCGTAAGTGTATCGAATCTAGATTAAGGAATTCTTAGAAGAACAGGAAGAGCTAACAGGAAAAATTTTTCATCCGTAAATACAAGAACTCACACTGTTCCTATAAACTGTTTACTGAAATTTGAGCGAAGCGAAAAATTTTGGTCGCGGGGGTCGGATTCGAACCGACGACCTCCGGGTTATGAGCCCGACGAGCTGCCACTGCTCTACCCCGCATACTTGAAGCGGGTAATTGTAACACACGTGCGCCTCATTAGTATGTATGCCCTTTCCCTGGACAAGTCCAACGGGAACCCTTAGGCATCCATACTAATGAGGCTTAGGTAGCTATAAGAGTTTTGCCCACCAGGAAGTAAACGTGTCTGCCGTCACGAAGTTAGGCTGCTGCTGATCTATTTGATAGTAGGTAGGATTCCCCTCAATCTTATATAAAGTCTCTCCCGGTACTGCCAAATGCAGATAGTCACGTGCGTAAAGCTGTTTGTACTCAAAGGAATTGTAGTAGTCGAGCTGTTTTTGTAAGTCCTGATTTTCACCCTGCAGTGATACCAAGCCACCCTGCTCGAACTGATATACATCAAAGTTGTCCCTGGCGTTGGTAATTACTCTCCCGAAGCTCACCAACAATAGGAAAGTTACTCCCATAATAATTACCACGGAAGCCCACCCACGGGTGTACAATCTGAATCTGAAGAGGTTTTGGAGCCTAAACTTGGCAAAGGCGATGCGTTTCATATATCCTGTAGTATTGACCGTAGCTAAGTGCTATGGTAAGATCACACTACATTATACACAAAGGAGATTTAGATGAGCCAAATTCTAATTCAGCAATTTGCTGAGCACTTAAACAACACAAGTAAATCAAAATCAACTGTAATCGCCTACTCTAAGGACTTATTCCAGTTGATGGAATACACCAGTAAAGACTTGGATAAAGTAAATTCCGATGAAATCTTCACGGCTGTTACAGTCATGCAGGAGTCTGGCAAGTTCACACCTAAGACTGTTTCTCGCAAGATTAACAGCTATCGTACGTTCTACAAATTCTTGATTTCTCAAGGTCATCTAAATGATAACCCTGCTAGCTTGGTAAAACATCCTAAGTTGAACCCTAAGCAGGCGCGCATCTTGTCTCCAATGGAGTACTTGGCCTTGCGTGAAGTTAGCCGTGACAATCCTCGTCTCTACACCATGATTGAATTGATGTTGCAGACTGGTATTCGCATTGGTGAATTGTCTCGTTTGCAATTAAAAGATGTCGACGTTAAGAAAAGCAAAGGCGAAGTTAATATTGCCAAATTCTCTACCAATCCTGCCCGTACTATCGAGTTGAATCCTAAGGGCCTGGCTTTGTTGAAACAATACGTTCCTACCCTAGGTAATCAAGATGGAGAATATCCTCTATTCCCTACTCGCGAAGGTCGTCCAATCATTATTCGCAACATTCGTAGCTCTGTAGACCGCGCCATGAATAAAGCCGGCATTAAGAGCGCTTGCGTAAACGATTTACGTAATACTTTCATTGTGGCTCAGCTGAAAGCTGGTGTCCCCATTGATGTGGTATCCACAGTCGTAGGTCACCGCAGCCGCAACACTACTAACAAATACTTAGAATTGCTAGACGAGCCTTACAAGGCTAACGGCGAAACTAAACTGGCTGACTTATAATTTGGGGATATGGGGGCTGGCGCGAAGCCAAGCCCTCTACTAGTCTCAGAATTGAAGTTCTACTACGTTATCAATCTGCACACATTGCGAATTCTCACACAGGATTATGGTACCTGCCGGAACCCGAATTAATACATCTGGCGAACCAGTTTCTTCGCAGTTTGGGCTAAGGATCAATACATCGTCTTCCACTTCCTGATCTACAGGACCGCGCAAGTTGACTGTCTTGGGAACCTTGCTGCCAATTGCGACTTCTACCTTGGTAACGCCAAAATTCTTAAGCACCAACGTCTTCACCGCATCGACTGTCTGCATTGCGGACTCAACGCCTCCACTTCAAATTTGACTATGGGAAATTGTAGCACGTTAGGATTTATCAGCAAGGCATTTGCTATAATCCGCTATCGAAAGCAAGGAGGTAGTCATGAAGCAAATCAAGTGCTTTGGCAATGTATTTCAGGTTGCAGGAAAAGGTACGAAGCGTGCCCCTTATGTGCCAAGCGTGGGGAGTGATTTAGGCTGCTTTGTAGAGGCGCTTGTAGGTGAACTCTCGAACAGCCAATCAGTCTGGCTCAATTGGAAGGGTCTAAACGTGAAGATCGCTCGGGCCAAAACAGGCCGCTTGCGGGTCATCCAGGGCATAAACGAAATTCGTAGCACACCCGACCCATTGGGAACCGCGAATAGCCTGATCCTAACCATTCGCGAGCATGTATTTGGCCGCTTAGCTGAAGCATCCTGAGACTCCTGTTTTCCAGATCACGAAGCGCAGACAATTGTCTGCGCTTTATTCTATAATCATCCAGTCATCACGTGGTAGAATCGCTTGTAAATATAGGCCAGTAGCTCAGCCGGTTAGAGCACGGTTCTTATAAAGCCGGGGTCGGTGGTTCGAGTCCACC
>CAYXSB010000077.1:0-1330 GCA_964466865.1 uncultured Candidatus Saccharibacteria bacterium | reverse complement strand
CTTATAAAGCCGGGGTCGGTGGTTCGAGTCCACCCTGGCCTATATTGTATTAAACCGGAGAACTAAATGGCGGAGGGGCTGAAGGAACTGCGCCACCACCAAATCCGCCACCGAACCCACCAAACGCAGGTTTAGCCGGTTCGACTTTCTTCTCAAACTTAGCACGATCACGAATTTCCGACTCAATCAATTCTCTATCTCGCCCAAACCGTAGTCGGGAAATCTGCTTAATTGTTTCCGCTAATTGCTTATTACCATCACCACGCTGTGCAAATGGCACATCATCAGTAGTAATTAACGAGAATGGCGGTGGGTATTTACCGTCTACCAACAGCTTCACATAAGCATGCTGGTTTGGCTGTTTAGTTAAGTCGGCAGCCGTAAACTGCGGCTCGAAATCTTTCTGCAAGAACTCAGCATCCTCAATACCCACACGCATTACTACTTTGGTACCCACGTTTCCGAAGATGGCATCACGGATCATAGTGTCGCCACCTTTGCGGTTCAACTGTCCCAAGAACTGGTGGGCAATATTTAACGATAATCTGTATTTACGGGCTTCAGACAAGATAGTAACAATGCTGTCCGTCAAGAAGTTCTGGAACTCATCGATATACAGGTAGAAGTCTTTGCGCTGCTCGCGTCCCATATCTTCCCGGCTCAAAGTTGCGGCCAGAATCTTGCCCACAATCGTCATACCCAACAAGTAAGCATTCAGCTCACCAATACGACCTTTTGACAGGTTTATCAATAATATCTTTTGATTGTCCATCGCCCACCGGAAATCAATCGTCGATTTCTGCTGCGCGATGATCGGCCGCATGATGTCGTTCGATACGAAGGAAGTAAGTTTGGACGTGATGTACGGCACCACATTTTGTAACGCCGCGTCTCCACCTGCCTTTTCGGCTTGTTTCTCCCAGAAGTTAATGACTTCAGGGTTAGTAGCCTTGGACAATTTATATTTGCGATAACCTTCATCGGCTAATACCCGTGAGATTTCCATCAAAGTGTTTCCAGACTCCACGTCTTCCATCAACAGCAGAATGGAATTACGCATGTATTGCTCGAATATCGGACCACCGGTTTGGCGCAAATCATACAACTTATCGAAGATATTCAACATTTCATTGATTACAAATGTCTTCTGCTCTGGTGTATTAAATTCCAGCATATTTAAGCCCACAGGGCGTGCTGTATCCGCCGGATTGAAGTAAATCACATCTTCCACACGCTCCGCGGGAATTCGCTCTAGAATGTCCTCTGTATCGCTACCGTGAGGATCAATGAAACACACACCTCTACCAGCTTTAATGTCTCTGATAGCCTG
>CAYXSB010000076.1:0-4395 GCA_964466865.1 uncultured Candidatus Saccharibacteria bacterium | reverse complement strand
GAAGTGTTGATGATCGTACATTGTCCAAAGCAGGCTTTAGAAAATATGCACAAGGCTGTGGAAAAGGTCTGCGGCGCTTCGGCCCCTATAGAACTGCTCCGCCATGGTAGCAGCTATGTGGTAATCTTCTGCATCACGTCTAACCTCAAGAGCCTTAATAAGCTCTTGGAGGAAAAGTCGACAGAGATTGCTGGCGCATACCTAGATCTCATTGTGCATGGGTAACCAAGAGAAAGCCGCTCATTCATGAGCGGCTTTTTGTATACAAACAAATATCCCACAGCGTATTGCTGTGGGATAGTCGGCCTAAGCCGGAGGTTGCTCTTGATTTACGTTAACGCACGCCAGTCTGGTCAGGCAGGTTTGTCTCTGCCGCAAGCCAGTCAGGAAGCTCAGAGTATGTGCACAGCTCCTGGAGTGCTTCTTCAAAGCTCCAGAAGGTTCGCGCCACATCGTCTTCGCTCTGGGCGGGGAATCGGGGTACTCCCGTGAATCGGCTCAGCGCCTCTGCAATAAGCATATTGTCGCGCACACGCGGGTAGGTGACGATCACCGGCCGTCCCCCATTGAGGATACGGTGCAGTACTTCCCGCACATAGCTTTGCTGCTGATTTCCGCCACGACTGTAGTCGGGAAAGGGGATCAGCATGTCATCGGTGCGCAGCAGAAAGTAGGCTTGGCGGTCTTCGTGAGTGGGAGTGAGGTGACATACCTCGACCACAACGTTGTTGTCTTTGTGGCTTTTAAGTAGCGTTCCCACCAAATCTGACAGCGTGCTGTGCAGACTGACTCGCTCGCCATACCCTGGCAACTGGATCGTCTTCATCAGATAATCCAGCCAAGGAGTCTGTGCTTTCTCTGGCACGGCAATGAGCATTCTGGCTTTGCCGCCAGCGAGAAGTTTGCCTGTGATCTCCTCGCATATCTTCTGCTCTCCCGCGCCGATTACATAGACACAGTCACCCGTGTCTTTGAGCGTGAACCCGTATCCACCGTCGATGCGCTGAGCTGTAAACCGTAAATCAAAGAACTGGTTACTAGACATTTCACTGCCTCCGTCTAAAGGTTTCCGATACACGGCGATTATACCACAGGATATATCAATGCTATAATCAGATGTTCATTAAGCATCTCTGCCTAGGCAGAGAATATAGAAGGAGAAGCAAGCATGCTTCACGCGAAGATCGCTATCGATAGCAACACTCCATTTGCTGGATACGGTACGATGCACCTCATTAGCCAGCGTTCTCAGGATGATACAGTTCTGCTTGTCATAGAGATGCGTGATCTGTTTTCGCTAGAAATAGCTGAAGAAGTCATACCAAATATGACTCCCCACGCTATGGTGGTAACAGCGAAAGGTAGCTCGGCTCAGCCTGTTACCGAGGACCACTTGTTCGTAATCGAGGTCGTGGTCCATCTTGGAGAAACACTCAGGTCTCAGAAGGACTACCTGCACGCCAAGGCGCAACAGCTCGCCAAGCTCATGGAAAACTATCTCGATCTGAAGGGCGCTACCGCCCACGGCTAAACCAAAACCCCGCACAACATTGTGCGGGGTTTATCATTTCTAGTCGGCCTTTACTCTTTGTCCTTAAATATCGCCTCAAACTCCTCTGCTTCCAGGACTTCTTTCTCCAATAATAACTCTACTAACTTATCCAACTTATCACGGTGCTCAGTCAAAATGGTGACTGCCTGCTTATATGCGTCTTCCATCATCCGGCGAACTTCTTCGTCGATAATCTTAGCAGTATCGTCAGAGTAATCGCGCTGGTCACCATAACCATATCCCAAGTATTCCATATCGCCGGATTCACCATATTTGATCAATCCTAGCTTCTCGCTCATCCCGAACTTCTGCACCATGCTGCGGATAGTACTGGTAGCGCTATCGATATCGCTGCTGGCGCCAGTAGAAATATCTTTCAAAGCTACTTGCTCAGCTGCACGTCCACCCAAAGCTACAATTACACGAGACATCAGACGCTGCTTGCCAATAATACGGTTGTCGTCTTGTGGTAAGAAGTGAGTCACACCACCCGCCATTCCGCGAGAGATAATTGACACTCTGTGCACAGGATCGGCCTGCGGCACGTACTTGGACACCACTGCGTGACCAGCCTCATGTACAGCCACCAATTGCAATTCTTCTTTGGCGCGGTTGCGGCTGAGTTTAGCCGGTCCCATTGTCACCTTAGTAGCCGCTTCTTCGATATCATTGGCCGTAATTTCTTTACGGTCAGCTTTGGCAGCAATGATTGCAGCTTCGTTCAAAGCATTCTCTAATTCTGCACCGGAGAATCCGATTGTGCGCTTGGCTACCTTAGCCAAATCCACATCAGCGGCCATAGGCTTATTCTTGGCGTGAATCTCCAAGATCTGTTTACGACCTTCGGCATCAGGCAAGTCTAGGACTACTCTGCGGTCGAATCTGCCTGGTCTCAAGATAGCCGGATCCAGTACATCTGGACGGTTAGTGGCGGCAATTACGATTACGTTAGTATTCTGTTCAAATCCGTCCATTTCTACCAAGATCTGGTTTAGTGTTTGCTCAGTAGTGCTGGACTGAATGGTAGTACCACGTTTGCGAGCGACCGCGTCAATTTCATCAATGAATATCAATGCCGGTGCTGCGCGCTTGGCTTTATCGAATAGATCACGTACACGAGAAGCTCCAGCTCCCACCAACATCTCTTCAAACTCTGATCCAGAAGTATGGAAGAATGGTACTCCTGCTTCTCCGGCGATAGCTCTGGCCAACAGGGTTTTACCTGTACCAGGCGCTCCCACCATCAGTACACCCTTAGGAATACGCGCGCCCATCTTCAAGAATTTAGAAGGATTCTTCAGGAACTGTACAATTTCATTTAATTCTTCCTTGGCCTCATCAATACCGGCCACATCTTTGAATGTGACGTCCGGCTTGGTGCCCCAGAACATGCGAGCTTTGCTCTGTCCGAATTTCATCAATCCTGCTCCAGAGCTCTGAATACCTCGGAATAGGAAGAAGCCTAAGACCACAAATCCAATCAAAGTAATCACTGAGATAATGTCCCCCCAAGGAATAGTTGCCACCACAATTGAGCCGATCCGTAGGTTGTCAGTGGCCAAACTTACGCCTTCAGTCTGCAATGTCGTAGCAAAGCCGCGAATACCACCGTCCCAAGTGATGGAATATGTAGTAATAGCGCTATCGCTGACACGTCCGTACACCACATTGTTCAGCTCATAAACATAGCTAAATTGGTTATTGCTAGCGCGGGCATTGAACGAAGCAAAGTCTACCTTCTGGCTAGCAGAACGAATGTAGGTAAGCGTAAACGGCAACTCATCGATGCTGATACCAGCATCTTTTAGTGCAGCCGTGAATGCTTGCTCACTGGTATTGCGAACGATCTCGTCATCATTACCATCTTTATGGGCAATCACGAATGTATCGCCGATGACAATCTCCGATAGCTTGGCGGAACCACTGCCGTTTACAACCTGTTTCAACTGCGTCAAAGGGTCCTGAGGTTTTAATTCAGCAATTAGACCAGCGACAGTTTGATCCGTAAGCTTGGTAGAAGGTGAAGAAGAATTGAACTGCTGCCCTGCTGGCACATCTGCAGTAATTACATATTTATCTTGAGCCAGAATATCACCAGAATCTTGAATTACGACTCCGGAATATTGATTCTGTTTGATCCCACGGATGAATTCATCCACGGAGATGGCCTGTGTAGAGCTGCCTCTGTTTAAGAACGCCGCAATCGCAAACACAGCTAGCAAAATTCCCAGGATAAGTACTAACGGGTGAATGGTGATCCCGAATACTTGGCGACGTCCAGGTCCTGCCGGTCGGTCGTAAGCACGTTCTGAATCCATGAAATTGTCATCTTGATCTGGCATGTAGAAGTTTGTCTAAAATAAATCTGAATCGAAACTCAGTGCTAGTAATTAGTATCTAGTATCTGGAAGTGTTAGCAAATAGTTAACATTCTAAGTACTAAATACCAACTACTAATTACTTATTAGCAGGAGAGGGGGTCGAACCCTCGACCTCGGGCTTATGAGTCCCGCGCTCTAACCAACTGAGCTACCCTGCTATGGAGTAAATGATAACACAGCAAAACCTTTGCAAGTAAGCCCAAACTGCCATTGAAAACTTAAACTGGCAGTTAAAGAGGTGGTATACTTGTATATGCAAATTGGAAACAATATTAAGACAATCAGAACCAAGAAAAAACTATCTCAAAAAGAGCTAGCTTTCAAGCTGGGTGTAACCCCAGTTTATCTATCTATGATTGAGAATAACGCCAAGACACCAAGTCTAAATCTGTTGGAACGATTGGGTAAAATTCTGGAAATACCTCTAGCTCTCCTCCTTAGCGAAGCTGCTTTTTCTTAAAT
>CAYXSB010000075.1:0-4428 GCA_964466865.1 uncultured Candidatus Saccharibacteria bacterium | reverse complement strand
TGCCAGAGCACCGACGAGGGCGACGAACTCATTGCTGAAACCACTAAAGTAGAATGCGATAGTACACAGCACTGACATAATCGCGACTTCAATAAATAACACTGCTTTTTGCGAGTATCCCAAAGATAACAACCGATGATGGAGATGGTTTTTATCGCTAATGGTTAGGATTTTCATCGGGTGTTTGATGATTTCGGGGTGAGCGCGTATGCGCAGAGCTACTACCCACACGGCATCAATTATGGGTAAACCAAGGATAATGATAGCCAGAGGTAGCTTGCTGCCGCCAAGAATGGCGAACACAGCTAGCAGGAAACCATTGAGAAATTCTCCCACAGTGCCATAAAAGATTTTGGCTGGGTTGTAGTTGTACGGCAGCACTCCCAGCACGCCACCCAAATACACCGCAATTACGAAGGCCAGAGGTACATTGCCAGTGCGCATGGCGATGATCAGCATAGTAAATGAGGCCACTGAACTGAAGGCACCGTTTAAGGCATCAATTCCGCCGACCCAGTTGATGGCGTTGATTAGGCCTACGATCCATAGAATCGTGATTATGTCTGCTGGAAATACGAAGTGATAAATGAAGCTGCCGATTTCCAGGTTTGTAGAATACGAGTTTAGATTTATGAACACGCCAGCCACTTGAATCGAAGCGATAGTAACACCGGATAACACTACCAGAATTGCGGCTACAGCCTGTCCGGCTAATTGCACTCGCGCTGATAAATTGTAAATATCGTCGAGAATGCCGATGACAGTGATCAATATAATCCCAGCAATGATCCCCCAGCGTAAATTCTCAAATGTATTCGTCAGCAGTAAGGTCAGAATAATCGCTAAAGCGGTGGCCAAACCGCCTAGTTTGGGCACAATGCGATCGTGAATGCGACGTTCAGCTGTATGGTCGAGACGGCTGCGCAAATATCCTGGTAAGTCCAATGCGCCTACGCGGACTGCGAGTTTCCCGATCAATGGCGTCAGCACAATGGCTAGTCCCAAAGAAATCAGGAAGTAGGGAATTAGTTGTGTGTAGTCGAATACGAATTGCGGAATCATAGGATCAAAGAATAAATCTGGCCGCTAGCCACGATCAATAATAAGTTAACCATGGTAAGTATCCAGCTAAGAATTACGCCCAGGCGGCGGTCGTATGAGAAAATATCGTAAATAAATCTTAGACACAAAGCATCAAGAATTCCTAAACCGATGGGCAGAAACAGGACGATAATTTTATCTGCTTGCTCCCAGCGAGCTTCCACGGAGTTGTAGTAGAAAGGAATGCGCGGTGGCAACCGACTAAATAGTAAGAATCCTGCCGCCACCAGAAAGATAACAACGCCGATCGAAGTGATGACTGCAAAGCTGGATGAAAAGTTTCTCCAGAATGGAATTAATTCTAGCTCTAATTCGCGACGATTAGCTTTGTTTCGTAGTCCACCTACCCATTGCCATAACCCTAATTGTGGCGCTTGCAAATCCAAACTCAATTGGTCGGGATCTGCCGCTGGCAACTGGATGTCGTCATCGCTATCTGCGGCGGGAATGTCGTGTGGATCAGGATTCTGCAGTAACTTATTGTCGTCTGATTGCATAAATTGCATGGCTAATGATAACCCAAAAAAGCTTTAGTGTGTTATACTTCGTAGTCAGTGGGCTTCTTAGAAGGGCTCATTTTTTTGTATTAACGTAATTACTTATTAAACAAAATTAATATGCAGACAGATTTCTTAGCTGCCATAAAACAGATCGCTGCCGAACGCGGAATTGATGTCGATGAAATTATCGAAGCTATCAAGCAAGCGATTCGTGTAGGTTTTAAGCGTGATTATCCTGATGAATTGGGTACCGCATTACAAATTGAATTAAATCCAGATGATGGCTCTGTAGCTGTGTACGCCGACAAGAAAGTTGTCGAGGAAGTGACCAACGATCCGACTCAAATTTCTGTGGCCAATGCCAAGAAGATCGAGCCAAAGCTGAAAGCTGGCGATCATGTATTGGTTGAAATCACCCAGACTGGTGATTTCGGTCGTGTAGCTGCGCAAGCTGCCAAACAGGTAATTTTGCAGAAAATTAAGGAAGCCGAGAAAGAATCAATGGTCAAACAGTTCACCGATAAGATCGGCACTGTGGACTCTGCTGTAGTTCAGCGTATGGACCGTGAAGGCAATGTCATCTGTGAGATCTATCGTGCGACTGCGATCATGCCACCTGAAGAACAGATTAATTCTGAATTCTACAAATCAGGTAGCCGCATCAAGGTATTGCTGAAGAAAATTCATAGCGACGCTAAGGGCAAGACATTGATCGTATCCCGTGCTGACAAGAATTTCTTAAGAGCTTTGTTTGAAATGGAAGTTCCAGAAATTGCTTCTGGCACTGTGGAGATTATGGAAATTGCGCGTGAGCCAGGTTCTCGTTCCAAAGTGGCAGTAAAGTCTAACGCCGATGGCGTCGACCCTATCGGATCTTGTGTCGGACAGCGTGGTTCTCGCATCAATGCGATTACCAACGAATTGAAGAACGGCAAGACCGAGGAAAAGATCGACATCATTCCATGGGATGAGGATACTGCTACCTTTATTGGTAACGCTATTCGTCCAGCTGAGTCACTAGAAGTAAAGTTGATCGACAAAGATGCCAAGCAAGCTTTGATCATCGTGAATGATGACTTGCTATCTTTGGCTATCGGTCGTGAAGGTCAGAATGTACGCTTGGCTTCCAAGCTGACAGGCTGGAATCTGGACATCCAGGGCAAGCAAATGTTTGCTGACAACGGCAAATTGAGCAGATTTGAAATCAACGCTGGCAAGAAACCGGCCAAAGAAGATATGCCAAAACCGGCTGAACCAGAGAAGACCGAAACAAAATCTGAAGCTAGCGAAGGTGCATTTGCCGGAATTGATATTCCTGCTCGTACAGTTAGCGCTTTAGAGAAAGCCGGAGTAACTAGCGTAGATCAATTGAAACAAATGCTAGAGTCTGGTGAAAAGATCAAAGGCGTAGGCGAAAAGTCAGTTGAAGATTTAAAGAAAGCTTTAGACATCAAATAATCTAACTGGATATGGCTGCCGACAAGTCTGGAGACAAACAGAAGCATGTACCTACTCGTACTTGCATCGCGACTCATGTCAAAAAGCCGAAAGGCGAAATGATCAGACTTGTGCGGCTGCCCGATCCGGAAGATGCCAAGAAATCAATTGTGATTGTCGATGCTAGCGGCAAAGCCCGCGGCCGTGGCGCCAACTTGGACTCCACAGTTGAGGCTTTCGACTTAGCTGTCAAGAAACGAGCAATTGAAAATGCGCTCAAGATTGAACGCAAATTGGAAACCAACGAAGTGCAGAAGCTGCGCGATGATTTCCTCAAACTTCTGGAAGAGCGTGAATTCCGCAAAGGCAAACAGCCTGTATTCCTCAAAGTTTCTAAAGCCGAGCTGGAAAAGAAGCTGGCTCAATAAATCTATGCCATGCTGAGCCTGTCGAAGCATGATAAACTTTCTCAATATTCTCATTATTAAACCTATATGGCTCACGCCGAACATACTGTAACTATCAATGCACCTTTAGATAAAGTGTTCGCATTTGTGGCTGATGGAGAAAACAATCCCAAGTGGCGTGATGCCGTGATCAGTATCAAACTCAGAGCTGGAGAATCAGGTAAGCAAGGAGCTGACTATGCGCAAATGCTTAAAGGCCCAGGTGGCGGTAAGATCGACGGAAGCTACATAATTTCTCAGCTCGAGCCAAATCGCATGCTGGAATTTCAAGTAATTGCTGGACCAGCACGTCCTGTCGGTACATTTACAGTAGCGGCGGAAGGTGATGCCACTAAATTAACTTTCACTTTGGACTTGGTTCCGCAGGGAATTTTTATGAAGTTGATGCAGGGTATGATTCAGAAAACCATGGACTCTGAAGTCGCGAATCTAGATAAACTTAAACAGGTGTTGGAACCCAATGGCTGAGAAAAGTTACGCTCACGTTCCGCTTATCTCCAAGCTAGGCATCAAGCCTGGTAAGAAAATGTATGTCCAGAATGCTCCGGCTAATTACTTTCAATTGTTAGGTGAGCTTCCTAGCGATGTGAAAGTGTGTGATTCCCTGGAGAATGACATGGACTTCATTCATGTATTTGTCACTCGTTCTAATCAGTTAGCTGACATTCTCCCCACCCTTAAACGTGCGTTGAAGAAAGATGGAGCGATTTGGATTTCGTGGCCGAAACGCACCTCACGTGTAGATACCAACCTGTCTGACATCCGTGTAATTGATATTGGACTAATGAATGGTTTGGTAGATATCAAAGTTGCTTCTATCGATTCCACTTGGAGTGCGTTTAAGTTTGTTTATAGGTTGAAGGATCGGGTGTAGAAATGAAAATACGGACTGTTTCCAGTCCGTACTTGCCAGCTCACTTCTT
>CAYXSB010000074.1:0-4440 GCA_964466865.1 uncultured Candidatus Saccharibacteria bacterium | reverse complement strand
AAGCATTACCTTGCATTTAGTAGACGAAGATAAGCAGCCGACGCATCTTACAACTCTGAGGGTCTATCTCGTAGAAATGCTGAACACGATTGCTTACTATGGCTTGATGCTTAAGGCACAGTTGGGTTTGCCAAATCGTGAGTCTGAGTTTGAAGATTCGTTTACACAAAGCCAAGCCAGCTTAATCGATGATAAAACAGAGCGATACGCTAATCCGAATCTCATGTCTGATGTTCGTACGTTAGCCTTGAACTCTGTGAATGATCTGCGATCGCTAGCCGCTGAAGGTCTAAAAATCGATTCGGGAGTTGAGATCGTAGATATTACTGATGAAGAGATTCCATCTGCAAATTCTGTGCTTGAGTCTTCAGATGGCGAACGCATGATGGCACTAGTTGCAGAGGTTAGGACTTTGCGAAGACGAACGCAAGACACTGCAAGCCGAGAGGCTTACGAACAAAAACGCGCAGAACTAGATGCATTGCTGGTAGAAGTAGCCGCTCCAGAAGTTGAGAGTCTCCAGGCAGGTGACAGTGTAGTGGTGGATTTATATAGAGGTGAGCAGCTAGACAATCGAAACTATCAAACTATTAAGATTACGAACGTTAGTTCTCTAGAACACGTTAACGAGCTGTTAAAGAAGCTGGCAACTTACAGAGTAGATGTAGTGCAAATGGCTTATGACAGCGTAGCTGAGAATGGGGCCAAACTAGCAGCATTAGGCGTGAGCGAACTTGGTGATGCTGGACTTACCTACAGACTCACGATGCGGGAAGATGGATTGGTGACAGTTGAGGCTTTTGTATATGCAGCCGAAGATAATGTGTTCACAATCAGAAACGGACATCAGCTCTCAGAGGAGAAGGTATAACTGTAATCTGTAACTAACGACAAGTACATACCAGCTTCTTCGCTAATCAAATTGGACAAATTCTCCACGTTAAATATATCAAACCGAATTGCGACTGGATTCAGGCCATCTGCTCGGATTTCTAAATCTACTACATTATCATGAATCACCTCTATGTCTACGAACGCAGTTAATTCTCTGCCGTTAACAATTACTTTTGCGCGATTACTACTAATACGACCACTGACGATTAAATTCACGATGTCGCTGGCAGTGACAGGCGCCATAAACTGACGTTGATCTTCAAACACTAACGATTGTTCCCAAATTCGAGCTTCCATTAGGGCAGGATTGGTGCGCATAAGCATTTCTCAGGATTATTCTGATATACTACAGCAGCAAGTTAAATTCCATCTAAAATGAAGGTTATTCAGGTTACGACATTCTTTCATCCTTCTGTCGGCGGCGTTGAACGTCAGGCGGAAGAGATATCTACCCACCTAAAACAGAACGGAGTCGATGTCAGAGTACTTACTACAGACGCTACACATGGTCGCGAAAAAAGAATGCAGCGACTGGACGATTTATTCCGCGGTGTGCCTGTAAGTAGATTTCGGTACTGGTTTGGATTTGGTGACTTTTTTCGATTTTCGCCGCGGCTGGTGTGGAATTTACTTACGGAAGACTATGACATTGTGCATGTGCACAATACTCACGATGCTCATCTACTTCCGGCGATCGTAATTAAAACTCTACGGCGCAAACGATTAGTAGTTACTGGTCACAATCCGTACATTGTGGGTGCACAGAAACGCACTCAAAACCTTTATTCTCTAGTCAGATTCTACGATTCCGTATTACGGTTGTTTGCTGGTGGTATCGACAGATACATTGCTTTACTAGACAGCGAGAAGATATCTGCACACGAGATTTTGCGCATTAAATCCGAAAAGATCGCTGTAATTCCTAATGGGATTGAAGACATATTTTACGCAGAGGGTGGAGAAGCGGAGCGGTTTTATCAGGAATGGGGAATCGATCCCCAGAAATGGGATTTGATCGTAGGTAGTGTCAGCAGGCTGAATTTTGTGAAAGGACTTCAGTACCTGGAGTTAGCTGCGAAAAATTTGCAAAAAGTGTTATTCATTTTTGTCGGTGGCGACGATGGCTACTTCAACGCCCTCAAGCGCATATACCGTGACAATGAAAATGTAGTGTTTACGGCGCAATATCTCCCATCTTTGGAAGTACGAAACTTCTACCAATCAATAGACGTATTCTTACTACCTAGTGTATATGAGCCGTTTGGCTTAACTATGGTAGAGGCAATGGCCCAAGGCAAAATGGTGTTGGCCACGGATGTGGGTGGTCCAAAAGAGATCATTACTTCAGAAGTTGGTGAACTACTTACTCCAGATAACCAAGAAGCTTGGTCTGAACGCATCAAGTATTATTCTCAACACAAGGAAGAAACCGTAACTAAAGGTGCTGCAGCCAGAAAGATTGCGGATAAATTCAAATGGGTAACGGTGATTAAGCAGTTGCAGGAAGTCTATGCCGAATTGGTTTAGTGGTTATACTCCGGGCTATCAACTATTTCTCTAACTTTCTCTGCATATAGTTCACGTTGAGCGGTGGGATTGGCATTGCTCCAGTTGGTGATATCTTGCGACAGTGCATCCTGATTGCCTATATCGCTACAGTCTACTGGATAAACGCCCCATACATGCTGCTGATGGTCTATTTGGGCAGGCAGAGTCTCACCATTATAATTTCCAGGATAAAGTACGGTATCGTTTACGGACGCTACATCCAAGTCAAAGCTGGTCGTACCCACATTAGTTAACTCTTTGATGTCTGTTGGCTGCGACTTGGTAGTGGGACTTACATAAAACAAACTGGTAACGGTGGCCTGTGTGTAACATTGTTGTGCGGTGTCCTTGTCCGACAGAATGTCGATGGAGATGGAAGCTGTACGGCTGAGGTTATGTCTGCGGGTAGTAAGCAAGTTGCCACTGGTATCCGAAACTTCGATCTTCACGGGTGCAAAATCAGTGGTGAGAAAGCTATAGTTTTCGAACGGGTCGACTTGAACTTTGGCATTCTCGAAAGTAACAATGACTGGATGATCGTAGTAGTTAACTCCGGTGAGAACTTTGGTCTGCGACTGAAAGAACGCTGCCCAGACAATGAATGTCAGGCTGAGAATCAACATCCCAAATCCGGAAATAATTGTGGCAGTCTGCAGTATAAACGTATGCTCCAGGCGGGCTAACTGTTTCGGCAAAGGAATACGGCGCATGATGGTAGGTAATAGGTGTATCTATTTTACCAAAACGTTAAGCATATGTGGGACAACGCGGAACTCCCTGGATACGAGCTGTGCCTTATGCGGCGCATTCGACATTTGATCTGTCCCTTAAAACTAATAGCTTAAAGATCAACGGAGAAAAGCGCAGAAGGCGCAGCTCGTTGCACAAGTTCCTGTAGAAAAACCACACAAAAAACCCTCCGCAGTTTTCACCGAGGAGGGTTTCTAAGTTCAAGAATAATTATTTCTTATCCTCGTCCATTTTCTCGGACTTTTCCATTGGCTTCATCATGCCTGCGCCTTTTTTCAAAGCTTCAGGACGAATTGCCAAGTAGTAGACCAACAAACCAACGATGTTGAAGAAGAAAGTTAGCAATGCCCACAATACTGCATTCTCGACATTATTCTTCATCGCATCCTTGTAGACGATGATGGCTAGAACAATTGGAACTAGCAAGAATACTAAAGCTACGCAGCACCATATTACCAAGCTGATACCTGCTCCGGCCAATCCCATGCTGCTAGCAGCGGCACTAGTGCTCAGATCTGTAGTAACTGGATAATAGTTGTAGCCGTTAGCTTGTACAGCGGTGGCTAAAGTAAGAAGTGTGGCAACTCCGCCAACTGCACCTAAGATGACTTTTCTCATGAAAAAGAGATAAAAAATAAGGTAAATAAATACGCTTTTAAAATACTGACACTAGAGTGTATTAAATCTGCAGGGTTTTGACAAGTGTTAGGCGAGTTCGGTAACTAACTGTTTCCAGGTCTCGGCAGTTAATTCTGCGGGGCGAGCAGTAGCAGACAAGCCTAGTTTCTCCCACGCCTGTTTGAGGATTGACTCTTCCCAGCGGTTAGCGGCGCGTAAGTTATTCCATAAAGTTTTGCGCGGAGTGCGAAATGCCAGTTCAATAATTTTGCTTTGCTGAAGCGCGACGACTTTTTCGTCAGGAGTAAGTTGTAATGGTGTGAACATGATGATGGCTCCATTCACTTTAGGCTGCGGGAAAAATTGACTGGCAGGAATTGTTTCCAGCTTCTTGACCGTGGCAAATAATCTGGCCCAGTTACTGAGAAATGAGGCTTGAGGTGCTAGCGCTACATAATCCTGAGCCACTTCTTGCTGAACTATAAAACTCATTTTCTGGGGCGGATTTTCCGCCATCAGGAATCTATAGATAATCGGTTTAGAAATATTGTAGGGTAGAGATCAGGCCATTTTATATTTACCTGCGGGAATTTCAAACTGCAAAATGTCTTCATGAAACAAATCGAATTT
>CAYXSB010000073.1:1284-4468 GCA_964466865.1 uncultured Candidatus Saccharibacteria bacterium | reverse complement strand
AATGCTTTTAAAAGAATTTATAGGGTATTCCGGTCCCAAACTTGTGGTCATGAGACCGGTTTATACTTAACATATTATATCACAATGATATCTTATAGCAAGTATATTTAACAGATTCTAGTATATCATCTCTTATATCTTTTACACATGAACAACGAAATTATCTTAGTCACAGGCGCTGGACAGGGTATTGGTAAAGCCATTTCCCAAGCCTTAGCAGCACCAGATCGTACCTTAATATTAGCGGATTTGAACCCTCAGACCCTGTCACAAACAGCCTCCGAGCTTAAATCAAAATGCCGGGATATTGTCAGTTTTGTCGGAGATCTCAGTGATGACAACGCGCGTAATCAGATGGTGAGTGAAGTTCTGGCTAAATATAAATGCGTAGACGTCTTAGTAAATAACGCTGGTGTCACCCACAAGCCTAAGCTGCTAGAAGAGATTGAAGACGCGGAATATGACTTCAATTTCAAAATCAACACCAAACTACCTTTCCAACTAATGAAAGCCTTCCTGCCGGCAATGAAAGCCCAAAAACATGGACTAATTATCAACATGTCGTCTTCAGCCAACGTTAGTGGCTACGCGGATTTGTCAGTGTATTCTGCGACTAAAGCGGCTCTCAGCTCACTCACAGATAGCGTAGCGAAGGAAGCAGGCGACCAAGGGATAATTGCGGTTGCCGTGTTACCCAGTCGCACCAACACACCGATGCAAGAGTTTGTACGCGGAAAAGAAGTAGCAGCAACTTCACAGCCGCCGGAATTCGTGGCTAGCATAATTGCCAAAATTGTATCCGGCGAAATTCCCGTCCGTAACGGGGATGATATCCGCATTAAAGACGGGAACTTTATCGTCGAAGCCGATATTAATTCTAAGCAAGACTAATAAGCTTTCGCAAACAATGTTAGTTTACCTGGCTTACCAGTCATAAAGCATTTACCTTCTTGCTCAAACGTTTCTAGAGGAATACAGCGAGATGTGTACTTTGTTTCTTCTTGTATTTGTTTCTCGATAGCCTTATCACCACAGAAGAATGCCTTGATAAACCCTGTTTGCGTCTCTGTGAGCTGCTTAAACTCTTCGTAACTAGTCGCCTCGTGGGTATTCTCATCGGTAAAGTTCTTGGCATTTACCAGCATCTGAGACTGAATCTCGACCATAAGTTCAGATAAGACTGATGATAATTCTGCTGCGGGAATTGGCTGCTTAGTACCGTCCACGCGCTTAACCGCCAGCACAGAATTAGCAGCAACGTCTTTAGGACCGACTTCCAATCGCACCGGGATGCCACGCATTTCCGCGTCAGCAAATTTGAAACCAGGGCTGTTATCACTGTCATCGACTTCAAAGCTAAAACCACCTTCTGTAAGTTTGGATGCAATTTGATTTACAAAATCCATCACCACATCGCGGTTGTCGGATTTGTAAATCGGCACCACGATCACTTGCACTGGGGCAATCCTCGGTGGCAATACCAAACCTTTGTCATCACCGTGCATCAAGATCAACCCGCCAATAATGCGCGTACTCAAACCCCAACTGGTCTGCCACACATATTGCTCGGCTCCAGTTTGATCTAGAAACTTTACGTCAAATGACTTCGCAAAGTTCTGGCCTAACATGTGAGATGTGCCTGACTGTAAAGCTTTGCCATCACGCATGAGCGCTTCAATTGTAGTGGTGTAATCCGCGCCGGCAAATTTCTCGGCTTCGGTCTTGTAACCTCTAATAGTGTACATCGCCATATCTTGTTCTACGAAGTCGTGATACATATTTAATGCCCGCAGCACTTCAGCATCAGCTTCTTCCTTGGTAGCATGGGCGGTATGACCTTCCTGCCACAGAAACTCTGATGTACGTAGAAATGGAATAGTACGCTTTTCCCAACGCACTATGTTCGCCCACTGGTTTATCTTCAATGGCAAATCACGATACGACTGAATCCATTCTGCAAACTTGGCATAGATAATAGTCTCGGAAGTAGGACGGACAACCAATTTCTCTTCGAGCTCTTTGTCGCCGGCATGAGTAACGATTGCCACTTCTGGAGCAAAGCCTTCTACATGCTCAGCTTCTTTCTGTAAGAAGCTCAATGGGATAAACAACGGGAAATACGCGTTTTTGACGCCGGCAGCTTTGATTAACTTATCTAAACCACTTTGAACTTTTTCCCAGATGGCATAGCCGTAAGGCATGATCACCATTGATCCACGCACTGGCGAATAATCCGCCAACTTTGCTCTGGTAACTACCTCTGTATACCATTCCGATTGATTCTGTGAACGCGGTGTCAGCGCTTTCTGATCCTTCTTTTTTTCTTCCATTGCTAGAATAAATAATTACAAATAAATTGCAAAAACCGACCTCAACCCCGTAAAACGGGACTTAGGTCGGTCTTATAAATTACCGAGGTACCTCCTAATTCGCTGCGCGAAAAATTCCAAGCTCCAAATCACAAACTAGTGGAATTCACGCAACCTTTTATTTAGGTATTCAGTTATTGGACGCTGTCTTGGCCTGCAGCTTGGCTGTGAAATGCTTTCAGTAACGCATCCCTTGCTTGCAAAAATCTTACCACTAAAATTTTTGGTTGTATACAAACACTGTGCTTTCCGGGTACGACACATCCTGGAACATAGTCGTGAAGTGCTCCTTGCCGGTAGACTTCAGTAAATCCACGGTAATCACCAGTGGTTGACCATCGTGAGCAGGTAACTGGTATGTAGCCGAGAAATCATCGGCCTGCAGAGGGAAAATGACATCAATGTTCGACAACAAATCGATCTTAGCATTCATATTATTCCCCAGCACTTGAGGATCTGGAGTAGCTGGTGTGCGGTCTCCTGCGAGAGCATTTTGATTAATTTGCTGAATCTGTTGCTGCAACTGCTGATCCTCTGCACTTAACGGCGTTTGAGGATTTAGGATTGGAGCAAGCGCAATGTTTAATAGCAGCAACAATACTACGGCCACGACCAACACCCCAATGAAATTGTGCTGGACGAAGTCTATTACTGGTTTTAGCTTAAGTCTGATATCTTTCATGGATTAGGTGCGGCGGCAATTTTAGCGGCGCTTGCCTGACATTGTGCGGCAAACTCCGGAATTACTGAACAATAATTTTGTAGTTTATCAAAACCGCAAGCCCCTGACTGGTAACACTGCCAGTTTCGCTGCA
>CAYXSB010000073.1:0-1184 GCA_964466865.1 uncultured Candidatus Saccharibacteria bacterium | reverse complement strand
TCATAGTACCGACCGACCTCAGATGCAGCTTCTCCCTGACATGGTGTAGTACCTGGCGGGAAATCATACTGGTTAGCGGTACATGGCAGAAATTGCATCGGACCCACAGCGCCAGCACTATTTGGCGTCGCATAGCCAATGTCAGCTGGGTTGCCAGTGTATTTAGCATCATGGTTAGTAATATGACTACCAATGCTTTGCTCAAAGTCTGAGCGACCTTCAGTGCTCATTACTGAGGCCAAGAACTCCCGAGACACTCCCATCTGGCTACCAACTGCGTCAATCAAATCAAAGATAGTTTTGTAATTTCCAGTAGATGGTGAGGCTGGGTTAGTGCACATACCTGCGAGATTATTTACCGTAGACACATTATTCTTAGCTCGAGCTCCAATGTAACCCGCGACCACACGCGGCCCAACTTCCGCGCCTTCGCCTGGCCAATACACTTTACCGCCAGCCAAGATTTGGCCTTTACCAAATGCACCGATATTCCCGGCATTGACATACATCTGAGTAGAACCACCACCGTCCATGTTGATGGCATATTCCAAGTTCAACTCGTTGCTAGCAACTTCTACTTCTTGGGTCAAAGTAGCGCTATCTAAAACAGCAAACACTACTTGGTGAGTGTCACGGGTCCATCCCACAATCGTACGCGCTGCCGGAGTTGCTAAGCCCTTGCTGTAAAGTCCGATTTGCGCCGGGGACATTGGTTTACCGCCAGATACAAGCAATGGTAACCCAGAGGCCGCAATTGTCAGATTCTTAGCGAATTTCTGTCCCATGGCAGCCGTAAAACCGTCCCAGCCGCGAGTATTGATAATGGCCATTGTGTCTGTCTTCGCCACCACCTTCGGCAACAGTGACACATCTCCACCAGTTGGATCGCCGTTATGGAATACGAACGAATATTCAATGTTGAGATCGCCTCCAGGGTCGCCAGCATTGCCATACCCAACTTTGCCGCCACCACCGAATAATCCCAATGAGCCATAGCCGTTGAAGAAGTTAGTGTTGACTGCCACATCCATCACTGACTCCTGGGAGTTTACAAAGTCTGTGATCGGCTGTTTGGCTGTGCCATATGGAGTAGAGAAGAAATCGTATTGTGCGGGATCTAACTTTACATAAATTCCACCGGACGCAATCTTGTTCAACTGCAGCGGTTGAGGAGTGGATGAACC
>CAYXSB010000072.1:0-4589 GCA_964466865.1 uncultured Candidatus Saccharibacteria bacterium | reverse complement strand
GTCAGCGGTAATCAAGATTGCGCCTTTTTTCTCCAGCACATGATCGACGATGCGACCGACACACTCGTCGCACACTTCCATTGCCTTTACCGTAGCTTCGATCACACCAGTGTGGCCAACCATGTCAGGACCAGCGAAATTTACCAGAATGAAATCAAAATTGCCGGCATCCATGCGTTTGAGCATTTCATCCGTAACCTGACGCATGCTCATTTCTGGCTTTTGATCATAAGTAGCGACTTCTTTGGGCGAGGGAATTTCCACCCAGGTTTCTCCAGGGTTAACTTCTTGATGGCCAGCATTAAAGAAGTAGGTGACGTGGGCGAACTTTTCGGACTCGGCAATTCTCAGTTGGTATAAACGGCTGTCAGACAATACTTTGCCTAGATAGTGCTCCATATGTTCCGGTGGGAAAGCCACATGGCTTAATTCTGCCAAATCTTCTTCGTACTTAACCATGGCGACGAACTCGAGATCCAGTAGCGTGCGGGTAAACCCACTAAAGTCTTTCTGCACAAATGCGCGCGTGAGTTGGACTGCGCGGTCGGGACGGAAGTTGTAGAAAATTACTGCGTCATTAGCTTCAATCTTTACCGGTTGCTCACCATCCTTGGTGATTACGGCAATTGGCTCTATAAACTCATCAGTTTTGCCTTTAGCGTAGGATTCTTCGATGGCGACATTGATATCTTTGACGACGGTGCCTTTGCCTTGCGTGTACAGCTCGTAAGCTTTCTGAGTACGTTCCCAGCGGCGATCGCGGTCCATAGCAAAGTAACGCCCAATCACAGAAGCTACGCGGCCGATACGTAAACGAATGCACTCGGCATTAACCCGATCCAAATATTCGGCAGCGACATCAGGGGGGGAATCACGTCCGTCAGTGATGGCGTGAATAAAGAATTTATCGGGATCAAACTTTTCCTGCGACGCTAGTTTAATTAATCCATATAAGTGATCAATGGAACCATGAACTTTACCGGGGCCGACGATCCCGATCACATGCACTTTGCCGTTATGTTCACGGGCAAATTTGAACGCGCCCTTAAGCTCTGGATTCTGGAAGAATGAATCGTTAGCAATTGCATTATCAATTCTCGGCAGATCCTGAAACATGATCTTGCCTGCACCTTGGGCCATGTGTCCGACTTCGCTGTTTCCGTCGATACCGTTTGGCAGACCCACGTTGATACCGGATGCTTCGAGATAGGTGTGAGGATATACTGGCCACAACTTGTCCAAATTGGGAGTGTTAGCTAGAGTCACAGCGTTACCGGGACCGGGTGCAGCCACGCCGACTCCGTCCATCGAAATTAAGACTACCGGTTTTGGTTGTCTGTACTCATCCATTAATTAATTCTCTGTATATACATGAAATTGGGGCAGAGAAAGTCTGCAACAATTCATTCTAGCTGCTATTGGTAGGTGTGCCAAGTGCTGGAATCTCACTGCGATATACACTAGAATGATGCAATGCAAAATCAAATGTTCCCAAAATTGGATGTAAATAAAATGAGTCCGATGACACTAGTGATCGTTACGTTTATGGTGCTAGGAATAGCCATACTGCTGGCTAAACTAGTATTTCCTCTATTTGTGAATCAAGCTGGCCAGAATCTGGAAATCGTAGGTCCGCAATTAGATACTGTGGCCCAGACTTCTAGCCAAAAGGATAGTTTCGCTGGGTACAAACTAGGCTTACCTACAGGCTGGAATATCAGTTACAAGCTTGGTTCTCCTACTAACTCAGACTGGGAATGTCTGCAGACTAATAGCTGTCAGCTGTTGGTAATTACTCATGACAGTGCCGATGCGCAGTTGAAGCAGGTGGTGCTCGCGACACCTGTTGGTGTAAAAGTGAATTGGCCGGGGCAAGTAAAGTCTGTGACTCAAAAGTTCACATTGGCTGGCAGTGACTTGCAAGCTACTGTAGAAGACTATTTGACTGTAGATCCCGGTACTACCGAGAACGCTGGATTAGTATTACAAGTATATGGATGCAACAACGGATTTATGTGTATAAATGCCGGTCCATTCTCCCCTACAGACTCAGTGAACAAAGCGCAAATGGCTGAGCTGACTGACTTTATGCAGCAGGTAAAATTGCAGAAGGTTTAACTAAATAATTTGGCTGTTTCCAAATCTCCCTTGAGAGTGTAGTAATCACACATTAGTTGTCGTGATTGATCGCGCAAATCTGCTACCGGTTCACTAATCAATACTATATCGCCAGCGTTCTGAGCTAATCGTTGCGATTGTTTGAGAAAGTTCATTCCACCCTTGTAAGGATCGGTATATGCCCACACCACCGTACGAATATTTGTCTGACTAATTAAAAATCCGCATGCCACACAAGGCTCGAGAGTAGTAAACAGATATGTGGGTTCGGGGTTGTATTTGGCGAGTAAGCGCTTACCTCCGGCACGAAGGGCCGTTATTTCGGCGTGCGCAGTCATGTCCATATTAGTTTTAGTATGATTGGCGCCCTCAGCCAGGATGTTGCCGTCGACGTCAGTAATCACGACACCAATAGGATTATTACCTTGGGTAAATGTGGCTTTAGCCAAAGACAAAGCTTTTTCGAGGTAAGGGTTATAGTCGAGCATGGTTTATTTTGCTTCCCACAGGAAACCAGTATTGGTCATAAAGAAGTTGTAAACCTTGTCGCCACCAGACTTGGAAGCGAACACGCCAGGAGCGCTGATATCGGTAGTTTCAAACGCCAAGTTGTACGGCCAGTTTTTGATATTATCGTTGATGGTTTGCCAAGTCGTGTCGATACCGCCGTTGAGATCGAACGAGGCTGGGACTTTGCGGTTAATTTCCAGATTATTATCGAGATTATATCGACCATAAATCTTGCCGACTTTATAAATAGTCTTGAAGTTGAATAGGACTAAGCTGTCGTAGAATTTCACAATTGGTCCACCGATATGTACAGTGTCACCATAGATCTTGAACGATTGTGAAGAGCCGGGCTGGGCACTGGGAGCGTTGGTAGTGAATAATGCAGCTAACGCCGATTGCTCGACAATAGGCTTGTAGGTAACGTCGATGTACTCGCCATTTTCATCCTGCTTGAACTGAGAGACTGTAACTTCGGCGACCAAAGTCTTATCCGTGAAGGCATTGTAGGTGTGTAACCACGAGCCGAAGAATACGAATACGCCACTGACTATACAAGCCACCAAAAATATAATGACTAATAGAAAACTGGCAATTATTCTTAGTGTTCGTGACAGACTCATGTGGAGATTATACAGGAAAATCTTGCTTAAGCTCAAAAGTTAACCTGTAGAAGCTCAATTTGAATTATAATTGCGACATGGAAGCACTAAACAAAAAAGAAATTAAAAAGTTATTCAAAGAATCACCGAAGCGTACTCAAGAAATCGTGTTGATGTTGGAGAATATTCAGTATGCCCGCAATGTCGCCAGTATTTTTCGTACTGCTGACGCCGCCGGGGTCAACAAGATGTATCTGGCAGGAATTAGTCAGCACCCTCCCTTTGGTAAAGAGCTAAAACAGGTCTCACGTAGCAAAGAGCGGAGTGTGCACTGGGAAGCCGTAGAGAAAGATAGAATTGTACCGTTGCTTCAAAAATTGAAATCCTTTGGCTACTACATTGTGGCGATTGAAATTGCCGATGAAGGAAAGCCAATAGCTGAATTACCAAAGTTGCTAAAAGGTAAAGACAAGATTGTATTTATTGCCGGCAGCGAGGTATTTGGTGTCACCAAAACTACGATGCTAGAGTGCGACGCTGCAGTGTACATCCCCATGTACGGGCGTGGTGGCAGTCTAAACGTATCAGCGAGCGTGGCAATCGCGCTATACAGCTTCTAGACTCTAGGCGCTGGTTCGCAGAACCGCTATTATATTTTTGAATCCTCGGATTGTAATTTTGTTATTCACCAACTATGTCACACGCAGATAAAAAAACCAAAATAGTATGCACCATCGGGCCTTCATGCTGGGAGCCGAAAGTATTGAAAGAGATGATTGATAACGGCATGAATGTAGCCCGCATCAACGGTGCGTTTGCCGATGTGGCAGAGTTGGAGCGAGTGGAGAAAATAATTCGCGAAGCTAGCGATGAGGTCGCCCTGATGTTGGACATCAAAGGACACCAACTTAGACTGAACAAATTTGAAGACTTCGCGATCAAGCCTGGAGATAAAATCGAGATCGGCGCTGACTCAAGCCACAAAGTATTTCCCATTACATTTCCGCAGTTGCACAAAGATGTACCAGTGGGTTCAGTGCTAGTCATCAATGATGGCAATGTCGAAGCCGTGGTTACCTCCAAGAAGGCTGATGGCACGATGGTGTGTGAGATCACTTATGGAGACATGTTCAAATCCGGCAAAAGTATCAACATTCCCGGTGTGCATATTTCCAATCCGCCATTGACCGAGCGTGATAAGGAACAGATAAAGTATTGCGCCGGCCGGTCGTGGGAATTTGTAGCCGCATCATTTATCCGTACGAAAGAAGATGCCCAAGCTGTGATTGACGAGCTAAAAGGCACTTGCACCAAAGTAATCGCCAAGATTGAAGATCAACAAGGTGTAGACAATCTCGATGA
>CAYXSB010000071.1:0-4601 GCA_964466865.1 uncultured Candidatus Saccharibacteria bacterium | reverse complement strand
GACAAGATAAGCTTCGTAATGATGCTGCTGTAAAGTTTCCGCAATCTCAGTTATATAACTGGGAATTAAGCTTTTCAGTTGCTGAAGAGATAAATTCTGCATGAATTATTTTAACTCATTTACTCCACCCAATTGTCCAGCCAGATGGCCAGAACTCCAGGCCCAAGACAGATTAAATCCGCCAACGTCACCGTCGACATCGAGAATCTCACCGCACAGGAATAAGTGCGGAGTTAATTTTGATTCTAGAGTCTGAGGATCGACCTGCGTGGTATCGACACCACCGGCAGTAAACTCAGCTTCATTCCAACCACGTGTGCCAGTAATCTGAATCCGATAGTCCGTAAGTTTTCCGGCCAAGGCTTCTGCCTGGTCGTCAGTAATATCTTCGGAAATGTCGTCTTTGTTCATGCCGATCAGTTTCAATAATACTGCTGGGATTTTGTTGGGAAAGATTCCGAACAGGCTATGCTCTAGCGTTTGCTGTGGATGTTTTTGCCAGCGCTGCTGCATCAGATGCTTTACCGCAACTTTGTCTTTGCCCGGGAAAAAGTTGAGACTGACTTCCACGCCTTGCTGGTGTTCGCGGTTAATTCGGATGGAAATTTCACGGCTAATATTCAGAATCGCCGGTCCGGACAATCCGTACTGAGTAAACATCACATCGTCTTCACGAGTTTTGATACGTTCACCATCGATAATTGAAGTCGCTTCAATCTCCATCTTCGTGCCCTGCAGCGCTTGAGACAATGGATTTTTGCCTTCCAGTGGCAGTGCCGAAGGCACTGGAGAAATAACTTTGTGACCTAAGGCTTCCGCTAAATTGTAGCCAGAACCGTTAGAGCCTAAAGCTGGATAGGTCTTACCACCTGCAGATAGGACCACGTAGTCAGAAACTAATTCTAAGTTTTCACCAAGTTGCACCGTCTGATCGGCGAAGCGTACGCATTTCAAATTAAACTGTAAATTATCACTCGAAATGTTTTGTACTTCTGTGTTTAAGATCACATCAATATTCAGAGCTTTTAGCTCATCTTCCAGCAACGCTGTCACAGTCTGAGCCTGGTTGGTAATCGGAAATAATTTACCGATGTTAGTCTTACGCTCTACGTACAGCTCAATTCCCATGTCATTAAAAAATCCGACGATATCTTGATATCCAAACTGGCTAAAGACGCCAGCCACAAATTCTGGATCTGCGCCGTAATAGTGATCACGAGTGCTAGCGTCCAAATTCACATTGGTGATATTGCACCGGCCCGCACCACAAACTAGGATCTTACGTCCTAGTGCGAAAGTACGATCGACAATAGCGACCGCGTATTCTGGAGAATTACGCTTGGCAGTAATTGCCGCCATAATCCCGGCGGCTCCACCGCCGATGACGATTAAGTTGTATTTGTGTGATTGCATAATTGATTTTACCTTGGATCCGACTACACGTCATAGAAAAGGCCGTCCCTTAAGGACGGCCAGTTATCAGTGCGAGCCTCAGTCCTTACGATTCCTCGTTGAGGTACCAAGTCATCTGTTGACCAAAAAATACATCATCGAGACCGTTCACCTTAAGTCCTACCGTCACGTGTCGGCTTTCACCAGCGGGACAGCTAAGGTAGACTTTGAACTCGCGCCCTCCAATCATGTATTTAAGCTCGGCTGCACGGTTATTCCCCCAGTTCTTTTCCAAAGTACGTGCCACACCGTCGATGCTTACATGCTCACGCAAGCCCAACATCGCGAGCATTGCGAGAATTAAGCGAGCCCTATCTTCCGGTGTCATTCTGGACACCTCCTATGTTATGTAGTTGTTTGGCTGTAAATACTGAATTCGGCGAATTATACCATTAAAACCTAAATTTACGACCCTATAGTGAAAATAATGCCCTCGGATAAGACTGATTGACAGTAATGGTATCCAGCTATAGAATCCTGCAAATCTCATAGTTGGAGGCAGGAGTATGACGTCCCGTGGAACTGATGAATTTCAACAGCTGACCTTGACCAGAGAAACGATGCTGATTTTATGCAACGTCCTGGGCAGGCGCATCAACATTGCGCACGATAAGCAGGCAGGTCTGGTTGACTGGGCCACTATGGCCGAAGTTGATTTCGATGTGTTGGCTCCGAGTATTACCTACGAAGAGGTGACGCACGCCATCAACGAAATTGCTGGACCAAATATGCCGACGGGAATCACGCTGTTCTGGCTTGCGTACGCCTACGTAGAAATTGCCGGTGGTGTATGGTGGCCCTACGAGTACGATTGCCCCTTCACTTATGCGCCGATGGGTGAGGCTGTGGAAGCCGAGATAGCCAGTCACCCTGCTTAATAGCAGGCAAACAGAGCAAGTACACCTTGCTCTGTTTCTATTTGGCCTGATGAACAGTTTGGCCAGCTTCGCTATCCTTCACTTCCAAATTAAATTCCGATCTCAATTGGTCACGCAGCGCATCCGCTTGTTTCCAATCTCTAGCTTCGCGGGCAGTTTGGCGCTGATCTAATAGCTTTTGAGCCTCCGGGGAAACTTCCACTTCTTGATGCGGATTCTCCAGGAATGATTCTAATTTCAGACCAAGTACTTGATCGAAATCCAACAATGTCGCTAGCTTCACTTCCGGAGTCAGATCAGTTTTAGTCACGTCCCATGCCACCGCTAGCGCTTGCGGAATGCTGAAATCTTCTTCCAGAGCAGCGATAAACTTTTGCTTTGATTCTGGATCTGGCTGTGATTTCACAGATTGGCCTTGATCTACAGCCTGGAAATATTCTCCTACCTTAGCCAACAGCCGCTCATACGCTGTCTGCGATGCGGTTAACGCTTCCCAAGTGAAATTCTGCTTGGACCGATAATGTGCGGACAAGAAGAAATATCTCAAAACCAATGGCGCGTAGCCTTTCTCTACTAATTCAGATAACGCAAATCCCGTACCTTGGGATTTGGCCATCTTACCGCCGTCGATAGTCAGGTGCTCGTTGTGCAACCAGTAATTTACAAACTTCACACCGTTGGCTGCTTCACTCTGAGCAATCTCATTCGGATGGTGAACCGGAATATGCTCCACGCCACCCATATGTATGTCTAGCGTATTGCCTAACTCCGCTTTAGTCATGGCGCTACATTCGATATGCCAGCCTGGGAAGCCTTCGCCATCTTCTACTTCCGGGGAAGTGAAAGGCGACTTCCAGGTCTGGATTGCGTTTTTGTGTGCCCTAGTCTTGTAGAACCACACCGCAAAGTCCGCTGGATTATGTTTGTCTTCGTCACTTACGTCGCCTTTGCCGGCGCCTTCACGATTCTCTTCCAGTTTCTGGCCGCTCATCTTGGTGTACTCCGGGAATTTGGTGACATCGAAGTAGATCGCTCCCGGCGTATTGTAGGCAAAGCCTTTATCTAAAAGTGTCTGTACCATGGCAATCATTTGCTGCACGTACCCTGTAGCCCGCGGGCTTACATCAGGCGGTAAGATATTCAGCGCGTTGGTATCAGCCTCGAAAATATCGATATATTTCTGAGCAATTTGCTGAGGTGTCAGGCCTTCACGCTTGGCTCCTTTCTCCATTTTGTCTTCGCCCTCGTCAGCATCGCTGGCCAGATGGCCGACATCAGTGTAATTCCGCACAAACTTCACATCGTATCCCATGTATATCAGGCTACGTCGAATCAAATCGGCCATAGTCATCGCCCGCAGGTTGCCAATGTGTTGGGTCCAATACACTGTGGGTCCGCACTGGTAGAAGCGCACTTTGCCAGGTTCTATTGGTTTAAACTCTTCAAGCTGACGATCAAGCGTGTTATAGATCTTGAGCATTTATGATTTATAAAAATTATGATTCTGAATAATATTCCACCCAGCCAACCTGCCGATACAGCCACAGCGGTGGAAGATTGCTAACTAGGTTCTGAGACTTATGCGCTTTAATCGCTTGCATCTTTTGGCCAGCGTAACGCCAGAAACTCACGCGATACTTTGGTGTGGTGCGCTTCAGGCTACCGTGGTCCAAATCTATCACCCGATCTTTCAAAGTAATCGAGCTGGGCATATGCGCCATCTTTATGATTTTGGCAGGTAAAGTCGTGAACAGCAATTTTGCATCAGGCAGCTCTGCCGGCACGATTTCCTGCAGCGCCAAACTTAAGGCAATGTGGTCTGGATGTCCGTACATACCGGAGGCATCGTAAGTAATAATCACATCCGGACTTAGCAACTTTAATTCGGACCGTAACTCAGCTTTGACTTTGTCGGCCACGCTCTCGACGTTTCCATCCGGAAACGACCACAAGATGGATTCTTCAACACCCAATGCTTGCATCGCCTGCTTGAATTCTTGCTGCCGTAAGTTTCCCAGATCTTCCGGCTCGCACAATCCGCCAGTACCACCCTGCTCACCTTTGGTGATATCGATGACCACCAGTCGCGTATCTGGCATATGCGCGTACTTAGCTATCGTGCCGCCGGTGGCCATAGTTTCATCATCGGGGTGTGGAAAAATCACAGCAATAGTTAACGGTTTGCCTGCCTGCTGGAATTTACGCAGATCTAACTCTGGCAAACTGAAATCGTTCAAATAAATAACCACTGCGACTTGCAGGATTGCGAAA
>CAYXSB010000070.1:0-4663 GCA_964466865.1 uncultured Candidatus Saccharibacteria bacterium | reverse complement strand
GAGACCTTTTTGATACTATAGGTCGTCAGCTGTAATAGTCCATTGCAGACTGCAATCTCACAGGAGTAAGCTATACCGAATACTTTTCACTTTTCTGTCATGAGTTTCATTTCACATATCGTAGAGGCTACCAAAGCCAATACCAATTTTCGTCATGTGTTATTTACCGGTCAGCGTTCGCAGCTGGTAGTAATGGATATCAAGCCTGGAGAATCCATTGGCTTGGAAGTCCACCCACATGTGGAGCAATCAATTTTTATTCTCAGCGGACAAGCCAAAGCTATGCTTGATGGTGAAGAAAGTCCATTAATGGCTGGCGACGTGTTAGTCGTTACGCCCGGAACGCAGCATGATGTAGTTAACACCGGCAGCGAATCTCTGAAAGTCTATACTATTTACGCGCCGGCAAATCACATCGATGGACGCATTCACGCCATGAAGTCTGATGCAGAAGCGGATACTGAAGATGAAGAATTTGGCAGCCAAGTGCAATAGCTCTCCCAATTAGAAATGATAACCCCGCGTCAATCGACGCGGGGTTAATTTTTCGTTAGCCGCCACCTTCAAGCTCTGTTTGAACAGATGACTTAAGCACATATCCTTCTACCGGCTGGGCTTTGAGTTCGGTGCGACAAGCGTAGTATGTGTCGGTCTTGCCCTTGTACTCAAGGGTCAACGGAAACATAACTATGTCCATTCTCGTGCCAGCTAAGACTAGTCCCAGCCGACGCAAGTGCGAGAACACAGCTCTCCCATTTCCGAACAATTCTACCTTCGCGGCAGTTACAATCGGAACCTCTTCAGGCATAAAGCCTCCTTTACTCATAGCATTTTATCATAATTCTCTTGCAACGTCCTATAGTTAAATGCTATATTCGCTTTGCTATGAATAATAACTTTATCAACAATCTGATTTTTAATCGTAAAGGTCGCAATCGCGAAGCCGCGATTTTGCACGCCTGCTCGTTGGATAAGCTCTGTTAATAAACGTTGCTTCCGACGAGTCACTCGACTGGTCGGAAGTTCTCCATCCTAATTTCCTCACAACTTGCAGTGATTCATCGGACTCAATGTTCAACACGTTGAACTTGTGTTCGCTTTTTGACAATCAATGCAAAGATCTAGGAGGATCGCATGCAACCCAAAACCCAAGTCAGTTCCTGGCAAGTGTTCAAGGAGTTTCTCTCCATTCTGTGGCGTTACCGCCAACTATTCTACGTGCCGTTGATCATGACCTTCGGCCTGCAAATACTGTGGATCGTACCGCGAGTGGCTTTTCCTTTGTTGGTAGCCTATTTGCAGGCCTCTGATTCCGCCGGTGTTGGCTTAATGCTGCTGATACTGCTGGTAAATAATTATGCCAGCTACAAGCTGGAGATGAATGCCGCCCGGGCGCGGGTCAAGTACATCCGCTGTGAGTTTAACAATCGTTACCTCATGGAATGTATAGTTCCCATAGTCCACCTCGGCTATCGTTTCCACGTCTCGTTTCCGGCACCACGTACTGAAGGTCGTCTTGACGACGCGGATGAAATTGCCGATATGGCTGAATGGATGGTGGAAAATCTTGTTTCAAGCTTGATGCAATTCGTGTTGAGCTTCATTCCGCTGGCGTTAGTAATGCCACCCATGATTGCGTTTACGTTTGTAGTCTTGATCATGTTTGTCCGGTTAACGGTGAAGATGATTCAGACCGCCGAAGCCGATCGTCTTAAATTGCGAGCAGCTTTCGAGACCAAGCGCGATCAGACTAACGAAATGGTAGAAGGCAATGCTACCATCGAGATTAATGGCGCCACCGACCGCAAGGTCGCGGCCCTACAAAATCATTTGGACAATAATCTCACCCCAGTCCGACGGCAAGAGGCGGAGCACTGGCTAACCGGTTACGGCGCCAGGCGTGAACAGCTGATGCAAGTCAGTAGTACCGTAAATGTTTCGGTGTTGGCTGCCTGCGTGCTGTTTCCTGACGTATGCACTGCTCTTACCGGCAAGCCGACGATGTCGATTCCGGAAATGATGCTGATCAACGGCTTAGTCCAGCCCATGTTTCAAAGCCTATGGGCCATGGCCAACGTCATCACTAACTACGTGCCGCGCTCCATGCGCATTCATAGCCTGATAGAGTTGACCAAAGCCAAGACCAGCCGCCCTATCTCGGATCATCCGGTGCCGTTGCCCAAAGGCGATGTAGAATTTCAGGGCATCGGCGTGGTATTCGAATATGGCGATGACCCCTATGCCTACCTCAGAAATATGGTTCCCGGCGAAGAAGATACTCCGGTGCAAAAACCAGCCGAAAATGGGAACATGCATATCGGACCGCTCGATTTCGTGATCAAAGCCGGACAGAAAGTGGCCATCGTTGGTAAAACCGGTTGCGGCAAAACCACATTGACAAATCTACTGCTAGGTAGAATTCTACCTGTAGCAGGAACACTGCTGGTAAATGGTGTAGACATGGTAGATATTGATCCTAAAGAGTTGATGGCGATGTGTGGTGTAGTCACCCAGGATACAGTTGTGTTCCGGACGACTGCACTCTCGAACATCACTATCGACGATACTAGTATCACCAAAGAAACTGCCCAGCACGCACTACAAATTGCGAGTCTGGACAAGGATTTACAGTTGGACACAGTTGTAGGTGAGCGCGGACTAATGCTGTCAGGTGGACAGCGTCAGCGTTTGACGATTGCCCGCGCTGTAGTGAAAAACCCGCGGGCTTTCATTCTCGACGAAGCCACTGCTAGCCTCGACGCCCGCACTGAAGCGGATATCCAAATCGCACTTGAGGAGGAATATCAGCGGGGCCATCAGCCGACAGTAGTGGCAATAGCTCATCGCTTCTCTACCATTAAAGACTACGATCTAATTCTGGTAATGGACAAAGGTCAGATTGTAGAACGTGGTACACATGCCGAGCTAATGCAATTAGGCGGCAAGTATGCGGAAATGGCAAAGCTGCAAGGCATGCATTGATTTAATTACCCGGTACCGTAATGGTGCCGGGTTTTTGATATAATTTCGCGAATCGATAACAGGAGAGGTGAGATGACGACTGTGGTTAATGAGTTGCTGTTGTTCCGCCACCGTCTTGATGTTCCCGGTAAGGGAACCTTCCTCAATGTTCTCTCCAGGTACAATCAGGTCCCGGATTTGCAAGTAGCGTTAAAGTCGTTAGGTGTCGCTGGCAAAACCCTCATCGCTCAAAAGTCGGGTTGGCAGGAAATTAGCATCCGCCAATTCCCTGGCGAGCAGCCAGAGTTCTACGGCATTCTACTGCAAGATCAAAGATCTGAATTGGAAATGCTGCACGCTCTGAAGAACGAGCGGCAACTGGAGTTAACTATTCACCGCGCCTCCTGAATTATTATCACGAGGACTCTTTTAGGGGTCCTCAATTTATTTTGGTGGCAAGTATGGCCATAAATAGAGGAATTTCGGAGCGGCTGCGATTTTCCATTTTCTTTGCTCGGCCTTCACTCTCTTTGTCAGATACCCATTCTTCAATATTGTTGATCGCAAATCCCGACTTAACTAGCGCTGCGGAATACGCTGACAATGGATTGTGGAATGACCATGTCATCTGATGATCACCACCCGGTCCCATGTCTACAGGGATTTTCAAAGGTGACATGTACATGTTTACCCGACGATATTGCAGCTTACTCTGCTCATCTATGCCCCAGCTGGTTTGTCGCGGAATCCGGTAATACGGATGATTAATCACAATTAAGAATCTCCCTCCTGGCTTCAAATGACTAGCCGCGTTGGCAAACACTGCAGCAAAATTCTCCACATTTTGTAAAGCCAGAATAATTGCAGCATGCGTAAACTGCTGCTGCGTCTTTAAAGGCTGAGTAATATCGCCAACTTGAAAGTGAATGCGCGAATTGCGATTGTGTTCGGAAGCAAAGTGAATTAGGTCTGGAGACAGATCAATTCCCAAATAATCTATTTCTGTTTTGATAGCTTTGATAAGCACACCCTGCCCACAACCCAAATCCAGGAGTGAATCATTTGGCTGCAAGTTTAATAACTTTATGGCTTCCGGGATCACCACATGCTGATGGTAATAATTCCCAGCGTCGCCTACAGACTTGTGGTATTTGCCAGCCACGCTTTGCCACGACGTGTCGTGGTCTCTACGTGACGAGTTGTGCATTGGCCGGGCTGAATCTGGAGTGCGATTTTCAGAATCGCGTCTGGCACCAGAGACGCCACCTGGACGGCGGCTAAATTTGTGTGGTTTTCGTTCACCTTTGTGAGTTTGAGGACGCATGCCGCATTATAACTTAATTGGCATCAGGGATATAACTGTATAAACTAATGTAATTACACAAATCACATGCTTACTAATTTCGTTCCGATAGTTACGATCGTCGCCATCATTGTCATTCTGATTTTGGTGCTGGTGAACATTTTTCACAAGCGTTTAATCGGTGCCAGCTTAATTTTACTTAATATTTTCTTCGTAATTTTAATAATTGCGGCCTTGGCTGCATTGTTCTTGCCGGACATGTTTAAGCAAATTACAGATAATGTACTGAGCAGTACCGCTTTGGCCACGCAATTGAAGTACCTAGATACCACAATTAGCAGCGCCGCGGGATTCTCCGGAGGAATCTTGGATAGCATCGGCCAGCTATTTAATCAGGGA
>CAYXSB010000069.1:0-4678 GCA_964466865.1 uncultured Candidatus Saccharibacteria bacterium | reverse complement strand
CGTTCCGTAATCGTCTCTTCTGAAGTCGTAGTGTTGGTGCGTGGGTCTAAGCTGGCGACATGCCAATCCTGATGATACACAATCCCATCGTGAGTTGATTCTGTCGTAAACTGCAGCTTTGCTGGTTCAAAATTATGTGGATCGTCAATGTTGATGAGAATCTTGCCACCAGCGGCCAACGCTTGACTACAAGTTCTCAGCAAACGCAATCCGTCTTCCTCGGTTAGCGCAATTTCATTAAATGCATTCCACATCAGGATGATTAGGTCATATTCAGACGAATGCAAAGGATGGGTCAAAATATCGGCGTGGATAGTTTCTACACTAGCAGATGATTTTTGCCGAACTTGTGCCAGCATTGGTTCGGAAGTATCAATCACAGTAAGCGAATGCCCAGCTTGCGCTAGTGGAATCGCATGACGTCCAGTGCCACCGCCGATATCCAGAATGTGTGAGGTCGGTGGGATCAGAGACTGAATTAATTTCAATTCCGCGGCAGTAACTTCTGGACCTTTCAAGGGAGAAATATACAAGTCGTAAATGTCTGCAGTTTTGTCGTTGGGGTTCATTAGTTAGTGCTGTCTTCCGCAAACATTTCTGTCGCTGGGAAGTAATTGATATCGGCAATATTTTTAGCGTCAGCAAAAATCATGGCGACGCGGTCGATGCCCATGCCGATGCCGGATACTGGTGGCAGACCAGACTTCAAAGCTTCTACGAGTCCAGTATCCATTTTCACTTCACGTTTACCCAGCGTTTTGCGGGCTGCTTGTTCCTCAAGGAAACGTTTTTCTTGCTCCTGCCAGTCAAGCAATTCGGTGTAGCCATTGGCAATTTCTTTGCCGGCAATGTACAGTTCGACTTTTTCACTGACTAGTGGATTATCTTCGTTCACCTTAGTTAACGGGCACAAAACCCTCGGGTATGCGTACATAAATGTGGGTTTGTTTGCCGCCATATTCGGCTCAATTTCGTTGGCAAATATTAGTTCGAACAAAGTCTGCCAATCGTCGCTGTCATCTACATGGTAACCTTTCTTGGCGGCGGCAGCTTTGATTTGATCTAGACTTTGAATTTCCGCCAGTTTCAATCCGGCAAATTTCTCCAGAGCCTCTGACACTGAGATTCTGTCCCAGGGTGCAGTCAGGTCAATTTCCTGTCCCTGGTAAGTAATAATGTTGCCTTCACGATTAGTAAGTTTCTGTTGTAAGAAAGAATTGATCGCTAAGAATAATTCCTCAGTATCCTCCATCAAGCCGAAGTAATCGGTATTCAAGTGGTACCACTCGAGCATGGTGAATTCTGGACTATGGTTTGGCCCGATGTCTTCCAGGCCGCGGAATACTTTGGTGATTACGAAATGTTGACCCAAGCCGGCGGCCAGGATTTTCTTATTAAATGTTTCGGTACTGGGAATTAGGTATGCAGTTAAAGTGTCTTTATCTTTCTGATCGATGTGTGTTTCTAGAATTTCTAGATAACGTTCTTGGGGCAAAGCTGAAGTCAAAATTGGTGATTCCAACTCATGATAACCGCGATCTTCGAAGAATTTACGAATGGCGCGAATAATGTATTCCTTTACGAAATAACGTGGAAATAGTTCAGGATTTTGCTTTAGCTGTTGCCAGGTTTGCATAGCTTACGCTTTGGCGACGTATGAGCGATCGTCAGTATTGATAGTGATTCTGTCTCCGCGATTAATGAATAGAGGCACTTGCACCTTGGCGCCGGTTTCCAGGATTGCATCCTTGCTGGCGTTGGTAGCAGTGTTGCCTTTGACGGCATCGGTAGTGTCTGTGACTTCCAGAGTCATTTTCACGGGAATTTGAATTGATAGGATTTTATCGTTGTAAATAGTGGCAATGTATTTGCCATCGATATGCAAGAAATCTGTGCCACCAGGGATCAGATTGATGGAAACTTCAACTTGCTCAAAAGTATTAGGATTCATCAAAAACGCCTTGTTGCCGTCATTGTAGAGATATTGCATGGTCTGGTTGTCGACAGAAATTTCCTCGGGACGTTCCACTGACTTGTATACCGTGCTGATAATCTTGCCGGTATTTAAATTGCGCAGTTTGGTTTTGGTGAAAGATGCTCCTTTAGCTGGAGAATAGAATTCTTTGTCGATTACTACGTGTGGCTGGCCTTCGTACAGTACGTACATGCCTAGCATGATGTCAGTTGTACCCATTGGGAAAATTTCTAATAGCACGGGATTATAGCTCATGGACTGGGGTTGAGGCCAGCCAGAAACGAAGACCCCGCTGAATTTCAGCGGGGTGCTTGGGTGCGGAGTCGCTTGTTTAGAGCGATCAGCCGCGGGATGAAAACGAGCACAATATCACCACTCAGGATCATAACGCCGAGCGCCAGCACTGCGGAAATAGCAACTCCCCACTCAGCTTTCCACCCTGCGATCAGGTAGTTGTGGCTGAGATAAAGATATGTGGCCATTACCACCAGGCTGACTGTAATCAGAATGACTGATTGCAAAAACAGCACTATGACCTTGCTCCAGGAGAACAGTTCTGCGGTTTTAAGGCAGTGGTCGGCTTCCTGCAAGCAGCTCCAGTATAAGGCGATGAAAGCTATTACACTTACTCCTAGTAGCGTCAGAAGCAGAATGCTCCAAATCGCAGCCGTTTGTGTCGCTAAGAACAGGATTAGGACTGCAATGGCGACCATGCTGAGGAATAATGTGCGTAAAGCATTTCCTGGAAGCGGGTTTTGGTGATGTGCACGATGGATGGTTGTCATTGCAACCTCCTTACTCAATGAACGTTTTATACATCACATTATATCACAAAAGTCGCAAAAAGCCGCCTTGGCAAGGGCCAAGGCGGCGAGTTCAGCGGCGGATCTGTGCAAGTAATGATCGCCAATTTCGCATTCCTGCGGACAAACGATTAGCAGTTGCTACAGCGCTGTGATACTGCTTGAATCTAATAGCATAGCGCCTGAGTAGTCTGTCTGTATCACTCCAAAGCAGGTAAACACCGGCAGCGATACATACCAGTAAGCACGCGACGGCAAGCGTTTGCATTAGCACCATAGCGATGGAGATTATCCATTGCAGCGGTGTTGCCCATCCGACAGTGAATCTGTAGTCGTGCATCACGATGCCTTTGCCGTACATGATGAGCGTCCATGCACCGAAAGCAAACATGACAGTGCCTTGCAGGATGGAAGCAAACATTGCGCCAGGGCTAAACCATTTCGCCTTATTCACGCGGTATGTGCAAATTACCAGCCGCGCAAACATCATGAGCGTGATTACTAGACCAGCACCTAAGAGAAGGAGATCAGATGGGACAATGACAGCAGCATTGGCGTAGGCTATGCCCATAATGCACGTGGTGCCTAGCAACACGGCGATGGTACCTACAACCAAGCTTTGCTCCATCAGCTCTCCATATTGGCTCCAGACTTTTAGGTATATGCGCAAAATTATGCTCCTTTCATGATTGGCAAACTTCACGAGTCTGCGAAAAGCGATTTTTACTTGAGAATGATCCAGGTCACGCAATAAGCGTAGACCCATAGCGAATAGTAGCGCCACTAGGCTGATCCCTAGAGCAGTTGTCAGTGGGTCCGCTGACCAAAGCTGTACGAGCTTGGGCCATGCCATCAACGCAACTACGAGGGCCACCAGCAGCACTAGGCTATTCTTGACGGTAAGAACGATCTGCGACATTACCCAGTGCGACATGTCCACGACGAAAGGGAATACCTCGTCGCCTGTATTGGGAAATGGCATGGGCGAATAAATGCGTATGCGAAACATACGGCAGTCTCTCCTTTTGTTAAACCAGCTGTGTGTGGATTTTACCATAGACAAGCAAAACCGCCGGTTATTACCGACGGTTTTAGTTGTTTCATTTAGAATCACCCCCTTTATTGCGCCTGACGCTTCAGGCACATTTTGAGCTTCTGGTCGCTCTGGTAGACCAGGCCGTAGGCCATTACCAGGAACAGCGCAAAGGCAACCAGAAAAAACAGATAGACCACCAGCGAGATAAGCACTGCCCACCAAGGCTGGGTGCCAAATCCAAGCGTGCTGAAGTTGGACAGCATGAAAGCGATCAGGCCGATGCTTATGGTCCCAATAATCACTCCGTGTAAGTGCGCAGCGCTGTAAGCGCTCAAGTTAAAACGCTTTGTTTCAGGCTGAATCTGCATCCATGTCCAGCCTACATGACCAACGTACATTGCCACGCAGCTCACTCCGACCAGCGTTTGCACGATTATGTCAGTCAACGAGGTGATGTAAGGGCGGATCTGAAAAAGCTGGTAGATGAATAGCCCTTGCAGGCCAAACACAAGCAGCAATGAAAAGGTCAAATGCCTCTCTGCAATCGCCCATACAAGGTGGAAAACGTGTCCAATAAGTTCACGGGTGGAGGTTCGCTGGACCTTAGCGGTATTCATGATTACTCCTATTCTATTTTGAAACATCTGTATAATTATATCATACTATAGGTTTATTCGGCATTAGTGCGCTAAGGATTAGGAGAAATGCTTACTAGCCTGATATAATAAACTCTGTTTTATTTTCAGCCTTAAATCATGGAGAAACTTAAGAATAACCCCCTGATAGTCATCTTTTTCACCGTTTTCATCGACCTCATTGGTTTTGGTATCCTCATTCCCGTAATTCCTTTGTTGCTAGCTAATC
>CAYXSB010000068.1:0-4981 GCA_964466865.1 uncultured Candidatus Saccharibacteria bacterium | reverse complement strand
ACCTTACTGCTTAAAGCCAGCAGTGTCCTCATCAACGTGCCGGCTACATTCTGGAATGTGGTTTCCGGCAGCATCATAATTCTCCTGGGTATCGCTACATTATTCCCCGGGATATGGGACCAGCTAGCGGCCAGGTTAGGCTTGCAAACACGCAGTGATGAACTATTACAGAAAGCAAATAGTCGTCGAGATATTGTCGGTGAAATTCTCACCGGGGCAGCTTTGGGCCCAGTATTCTCCAGCTGCAGTCCTACTTACGCATTAATCCTAGCCACAGTTCTGCCGCAAGACTTCAATACTGGCGTCATTTACCTGGTCGTATATTCTCTCAGCATGGGAATTACACTGCTGCTGATCAGCATCCTCGGTCAACGTCTCGTTTCCAAATTGAAGTGGGCAGTTAACCCTCATGGCTGGTTCAAACGCGCCCTGGGAGTTTTGTTTATCATTATCGGAATTGCGATTATTACCGGTTTCGACAAGCAAGTCGAAACTTATTTGCTCGATCATGGTATTTTCGATACCACCCAAATTGAGCTGAATCTACTGCATCCGACAACGCCAGCAACGAGCACTACGCCTGCCAACGCTCCCCAGCTGAACGTAGCTCAGCCATACCCAGCCCCAGATTTTGATAGCTCAGCCAATTGGATCAACTCCGCGCCTCTACACATGAGTGATTTGAAAGGCAAAGTAGTGTTGGTCGATTTCTGGACATACTCTTGCATCAACTGCATTCGCACTCTGCCGTACGTCGAGCAATGGTATACCAAATATAAGGATCAAGGTCTGGTAGTCATCGGCGTGCACACTCCAGAGTTTGCATTTGAGAAGATCGCCGCCAATGTCGAGCAGTTTGCTAGTCAGCACGGAGTGGTTTATCCGATTGTTCAAGATAATGACTATAAGATCTGGAACGCTTATAGCAATGACTCATGGCCAGCAGAATACTTCATCGATCGCAGTGGCAACGTGGTAAACGTACATCTGGGTGAAGGAGAATACGATAAATCAGAAGAAATTATTCAATACCTGCTGGGTCAAACTACTTTCAGCTCTGATCTCGGTAGCGTGGTCGTACCGATCAGTGCTAATCAAAGTCCCGAAACTTACCTGGGATATGACCGAGCGCAAAACTTTGAAAACTCGAGTCAATTTCAACCAGACACGGTAGTCAACTACACCGCAGTGTCCTCTCCTCTATTCTCCGACTCCTGGACTTTGGGCGGACAATGGAAGATGACACCTCAAGATATTGAATCCAGCGCCGATGGTGTGACTCTGAAATATAAATTCTCGGCTAAGGAAGTTTATCTAGTGATGGGCGCTGCCCAAGCTGCAAAAGTACAGGTCATGTTGAACGGTAAGCCAGTAGAGGCTAGCTCTCGCGGTGACGACGTCGATGCCAGTGGGTTTGTCACCGTCAGCCAACCCCAGCTGTATAAACTGATTAAGTTGACCCAATTTACCAGTAATCAAGAACTTGAACTCACTTTCCCGGCAGGGGTAAACGCCAATGCTTTCACCTTCGGCAGCTAACCAAAAGCGCCCCTCCTTCGCTAAAGCTATGGAGGGGCGCTTACTAACTTTCAATCAACTTACATAGTTGCTGGCTTGCCAGACAATGCGGATTCCACTAAGTCATGTGGTAGAGCTGCGGTGCCCATAAGTGCAGCATGCACTTTGTCACCAGCCTCGCCGCCGATTTCTCCGGCACCAGTGATTACACCCTTAATTGCAGCAGTTAGCACATCGGTAGTGCTCAACGTTGCTTCCTTAGCACCATCAAGTGCTCCCACTACGATCTGAACTGCACCATCTTCTAGATTGCCGCCCATTTGGCTGACATTCTTGATGGCTGAGTTAGTAGCGCTGGTTACGCTATCCATAGTAGTTTCGGCTGTTCCGGAAAGACCGCCTACGACTGCCGTAACTACGCTCTTAGCAGCGTCAACTGTAGAAGTGCCGACTTTTTCAGCACCTTGAATTGCACCACTAACTACGGAAGCTACTGTACCTATTCCCTGAGTAGCAACTTCTCCGACATCACCCACGGTGCCAGTGATCTGTGATTTAACTGCAGTGCGGATAGCAGTAAGAATGTCGCTGCCGCCGTTTACAGCAGCTACTACTGAATCCTTTACTTCTTCGATAAGATCTTTCATATAAATTGCTCACTAAAAAATAAATTAGTCTATCCATACTAGCGTACCTGTTTTCTCTACTCAAGCTTAGACATAGCTGGTGTGAACAAGAGTTGACATGCTTCACCTACAGTAATACTATGTATCTGTACCTGGGGTATAGGTATATCAATTATTAATCTACTTGCATGTCCAGTCACAACAATGGTAATTCTGCGACTATCGTATTCTTCGTCATTGTAGTTATTGTTATCTTAGGCTTTTTTGGATTGGTGCTAGCTGGAAAAGGCACAACGGCGGCGGCCGGAAGTTCAGACACCGTCAGCCAAACTACAGATGGCAAGCAAGTCATACTCGTCACAGTCACCAATAGCGGCTATAGTCCTCGCACGATTACTGCCAAAGGTGGAGTCCCCACCATTGTGCGGATGAATTCCAATAATGCACTCGGGTGCGAACGCTCGTTCCGATTTCCTCGCTTAGGCATCACCAAGACTCTGCCTACATCTGGTGCCACAGACATCGATATAAACACGCCTGCTATCGGCTCGAGCCTCAATGGCACTTGCTCGATGGGCATGTACAACTTCACCATTAACTTTACTTAAGTCACATGCAATACGCGATTGAGATTACAGGTATGCACTGTAAAGGTTGCTGCGCCCTGATCAAAATGAGCATGGAAGAAGAACCATTTCTGGAGAATGTGGACGTGAATATTAAGTCACGCGCCGCGGTATTCACGACCACTGCGAGTACTGTCGCAGAGATACAAATAATTCTGCAAAGAGTATTTGTAGGATTACCTGGCTATAGTTTTAATAATTTACATACCAATTAATATGGACAAGCTTACGGTTCCGGTCACAGGTATGCACTGCGCTAGTTGCGCGCTCACTATTGAAAAGGCCATTTCCAAATTGCCAGGAGTGACTAGCGCCAAGGTTAACTATGGTACCGAGAAAGTCACGTTGGAATACGACAAAGCTAAAGTCGACGTGCCACAAATGAATGCGTCTATCAAGCCTTATGGCTATAAACTAAATCACGAAGATATGGCTGGCATGCCAGACATGCCGGGAATGGATCATTCTGCGCACTTAGGATTGAATCAAACGAAGCAGCAAAAGCTGGCGGAATTAGCCGCGCAGAAACGCAAAGTTCAATTCGTATTGCCATTAGCCTTGATCGTGTTCGCCATTATGATGTGGATGATCGCTGCCAAATCAATTAGTGGATTCCCGGACTTTCCGGTGCCTGAAGCTATCTACACTCCAGTGCTGTTTGTATTCTCATCGATCGTGCTGTTTTGGATTGGCAGACAGTTTCTCAAAGGCGTAATTAGATTTGTGCAATATCGAATTGCCGACATGGATACGCTAGTAGGCATCGGTACGTTGACGGCATATGTTTACAGCACCGCCATCCTGCTGTTCCCACAGATTAAAGCGGCGCTGGCGTTGCCAGACACCAATTACTTTGACGTCACTATCGTCGTCGTCGGGTTCGTATTTTTCGGCAAGTATCTAGAATCACGCTCTAAGCTGAAAACAGGAGAAGCAATTGAAAAGCTAATGAACTTGCAGGCGAAGACTGCATTAGTTGAGCGTAACGGTACTGAGGTGGAGATACCCATAGACCAAGTGCAATTGCATGACATTGTCATCGTCAAACCCGGGAGTAAGATTCCCGTTGATGGAATTATTGTTTCTGGCAAGTCGGCCATCGATGAATCGATGATTACTGGCGAATCTATTCCTGTAGACAAAATTCCCGGAGATAAGGTCATCGGTGCCACTATCAATAAACAAGGGATCTTACGCCTAGAGGCTACCAAGATCGGCGGCGACACTCTGTTGGCTAGCATTATCAAGATGGTGGAGGATGCTCAAGGCTCGAGAGCTCCCATTCAAGAACTGGCAGACAAAATTTCCGGAGTATTTGTACCGGTGGTCTTGGTCATCGCAGTAGTCACATTAATTACATGGTTAGTCGTCGGTAGCCAGTTTCTACCAGCCAATACTTCGCTCACCAATGGGTTGCTCTCTTTCGTCGGCGTGCTTGTAATCGCATGTCCGTGCGCGCTGGGACTGGCCACGCCTACTGCCATCATCGTCGGTGTCGGCAAAGGCGCTGAGCATGGGATTTTGATTAAGAATGCCGAAAGCTTAGAGAAACTACATAAAGTAAATACTTTAGTTGTCGACAAAACTGGCACGATTACCAAAGGTAAGCCAGAGGTTACAGATATTATCCCTGCACAGGGAATCTCACAGTCACAAGCTGAAATCCTACAGCTGCTGGCATCACTGGAAAAGAGTTCTGAGCATCCGTTGGCCCAAGCTGTCGTAGACAAGGCCAGCCAGGCAGAATTAACACTGTCAGTAGTTACTGACTTTCAGATTATTGAAGGACAGGGTTTGCAAGCTAACATTGCCGGCATTGAATACTTTGCCGGAAATGTGAAGTTGGCCCAGACGTTGAAAGTTGATTACGATCGTGAGCTTATCGATAAATTATCCAAACAAGGCAAAACGCCAGTGTTGTTTGCCAGCAAAACCAAATTACTAGCGACTATCGCAATTGCTGACACTATCAAAGACACCAGCATTCAAGCCATCAGAGATCTACACAAGTTGGGTATCACAGTAGTGATGCTCACTGGCGACAATCCGAATACCGCGCAATTTATTGCTTCACAAGTCGGTATCGATAAGGTGTTTGCAGAAGTTTTGCCACAGGATAAAGCTGCCAAGGTCAAAGAACTCCCAACTCAGGGTTAGATCGAAGCTATCGCAGGAGATGGTCTAAGTGACGCTCCCGCGCAAGCTCAAACC
>CAYXSB010000067.1:0-5364 GCA_964466865.1 uncultured Candidatus Saccharibacteria bacterium | reverse complement strand
GCAATTTTCCCATCCTTAAATATCAGCTGCTCACGGTTCAGGATTACAACTTCTGAAATACGCATTCCAGTAGCGAATATTAATTCCAGGATTGCCCGATTGCGGATCTGATCCGCTTGGCTCTTTTCAAATTGCATTGGACATTCAATCAAGCTCACTAATTCATTTAAATCTGCAACCTGTTTTTCTTTTTTCTCAGTCTTGATTAACTTAATTGCTGACGGCGGAATCGGCACCAGCTGGTCTATGTCTACGAGGAAACTCAAATACGAGCGCAGGCTCGACAACATGCGGTTGACACTACGGCTGGACAACTGCCCGCGATACATGGCCTGTTTGCGCACGGACGACACAATCGGCACCACTTCCTGAGACGGATTATCTACCAAAGCTGGGTCTGTGAGAAAGTCTGAGCGGTAGTTGTGCAGCGTTGGTAAATAATTCTCGCTGCGCAAAAAGCCTTTGTACTCGCTTATGGATAATTTATTTACGGCTGTGAACGCCAACTTGCGGCTATGCAAAAACGCCCCAAATATTTCTAAATCTCTGGCGTAATTATCTACGGTTTCCTGGGAATAATTATTATTCTGCATGTTTAGCAGAAATTCACGATAGAAAGGCAGTTGGATGTGGGCAATGTTTTCGACCATTACTTAGTATACAGTATTATACTCAGTAACTTAAGGTGATAAAAATGAAACGGGGCTTGCCGCAATTGCGGAAGCCCTCTATTGTCCTACAGGTGGTATTCGTCAGCGCGAGACATATCTGCGCGCTTGCGCCAGTGTGGTCCGGGTTTCTCCTGGAGGAAATCCAGGACAACCCTTACGAACGATGCGAGCTTAAGCTTAATCGAAAACATAATTGACCCTCCACTCTTTGCTGCGGACGCGGAAATTATATCACTAGAAGTATATACTGAGAATATCTATTGTGTAGGTTGCACGCCCACATACCGGAAATGCCAAGCCTCCTCAACGTATCCGGATGTATTAGAATTTTCTTGTTTGTAAGGTTGGACGAATCCGTAATGGGCACAGTTGGTAGCAAGCCATTGTCCAGCAACAGTATTTCCGAAGTCCTTAGTAATCTTCCATGTAGTCTCGTCACTCACAAAGTCAACAGTTGTCCCTAATTGATGTTGGCTATTGCCTGGTTTGGATGACACATTATTTGCCTGATCTTCGCCTAGCTGGCGCACATTTATCGCATAAGTCGCTACTTGCTGCTCGTACGAGCGGTAGCCTGAAGCCACGGTCACGTATTTACCAGTTTCTTTTGCCAGTTGATCTAGCATTGCCTTTAATGCTGCTCCCGCATCTCGTCGCAACACCGCGTTATTCAATGTGTACAAACCATAGGTTTTGTTTAGATCTACCAAGTCACTTGGCTCGTAGTCCTCTAGAAGCCTGTGGGCTTTATCGACAGTGACGCTCAGATCATCTGCGTTCAACACATATTGAGAATTCGCCCACGGCAGCAATTGTGTGTATCCCGGTGGAAATCCAAAGCTAGTGCGCGTAATCTTCACCGGCTGCTCAAAGTGATTGCCAGCTGCGTCATTGAATTTCAAGGTAATGTCAGTTTCTGCCACTGGTAGGTTTACGACTTGGGCCACATAGTAATATTGAGAATTCAGCTGTCCAATATCATGCAAGCTGGCTCTGGTGCTCTGCTCCAGTGTAATCTGCTTGTTTGCCACCACCGTAACCTCAGTGCTGGGGTTAACTATCGAGCGAATAGGTTTCCACACCGTGACAGTAAGCGGACTACTATCGACAGGCGCATCTGCGGCCGCTTGACCACCGTTGTTGGCCCTTCTGATCAGTAAATATCCTCCGCCTAGCACTGCCGCAATTACCAACACTACTACCAGAAATCCTACGACCACCATAGGGTTGAACCGCTTACGAACTTGAATGTTCAACTTTCCGTCGTTCAATTTTGTCTGTGATAGCTTGGATACCGGATCCATTTATTTTAGATAACTAACTTATTATACAACGCTTACAGCTCAGGCTGACGAATATGTTCCAGGGTTTGCATTTTATATTCAGAATCAAGCACAATCGCGATAAACTCAAACCTCCAGTCGCATCGCTGCAAGCCATGCAGCGCTAGCCAATAGTCAATAGCGTACTCTAGTCTGCTAATCTTGCGTGGCTGTAGTAGCTCATACGGGCTAATTTCCGGATTCCCCACAATGCTTTTCACCTCTACAAATACATACTCCTGTTTATCGCGGGCCACGATATCTAATTCTCCATAACGACAATAGAAATTACACTCGAGAATCTCATAACCCTGCTGCCGCAAATAGTCCGCAGCTGCTGATTCTGACCGAGCACCGGTCATACGTGTTGAAAGTTTAGTCATGCAGTAAGTTTACTGCGCGCGAAGTGAAAAAGTCCTAATCCCGAAGATATCCCGGAATAAGCGTGCATATACAGGGTCGTAATCGAATACTTCTGATGGTTGAACTCCATCTTGAGCGATACCCAAATTACGCGCCAATGTCAGGCTGCCAGCGTATACAGTCCCATGAATGTACAATGCATCTCCTGGTAGCGCCGATACGAAGTCATACTGATCAAGTGAATTGATGTAAGCTCCAGCAGTATTTACTCCACCCCAACCATACATTCTACCGTTAATTACCACCGCAAAATGCGCGGAGCGAGGAGTCCCGCCAGACACGCCATACGTCCAGCTGTTAGAGGCTGCATCATAAATATCCACTTTATTGCCTGGCTTTGTAGGATCTAGGCCAGCCCAGAAGTAAATCTTATTGTTGTACACCACTCCACTAGGATATTTGCGTGTGGGTCCGGCGATTGTCCCCTTAGACCAAGTATTAGTATTGAAGTCGAATATTTGCATAATTCCGGCAGTACCACCCCACACATACATTTTGCTACCGACAACACCAGCTGCCCCGTAAGATGTACCTGTAGGCGCAGATGGGCCTACTGCCCAAGTGTTAGCTGCGAAATCATAAATGTCCATTGTGTTTGAGAACCCAGCAGCAGTAGTCCCGCCAAATATGTACATTTTGTTATTGTAGACCACAGCTGTATGACCATAGCGCGCCGTGCCCCCTGCAAGCCCTGCCGCCCAAGTGTTGGCTACAAAGTCATACACATACATCGTTCTCAACGCTCCAGCATTGTAACCACCCCATACGTACATCTTATTGTTATAGAGCACAGCACTAGGATAATCACGCGCCGTGCCTCCAGCCTTGCCTACAGTCCAAGTGTTGGCTACCGGATCGTACACATCCATGGAATTCAGATACGCTGCCCCAGTGTAACCACCCCAAGCATACATTTTGCCGTTATAGGCGACCGCTGCACCGTAACCACGAGCCACTCCACCCGACTTGCCGGCAGTCCAAGCTTTGATCCCGGCTGGTGCTTGATCGTTGGTAGTCGAGAAGTTCTTATCAGTAATAAATGCGCCTTCTACCACATCATATGCAGACGGAGAGGTTGCTGGGGCATTGGGATCAGTCTTAGTGGAACCAGTATCTATTACTACATTCCCCTTCACCACAAACACACAACCCTCGTACGCTTTAGCCTTAGTGAAATCTGGTTCAATTGTAAGATCGCCTTTCACGAATATCACAGCGTTCAAATCACAAACCGTCCCCGATGCAACTTGCACGTCATTCGTGATGTACTTGTAAATGCTGTCATCTGGTGTAGTTCCGAATGCTGTAGACAAATTTCCGCTCAATGAAGGCAGCGCTATCTGGTCAATGGCCTGACGACCAGCAGCCAATCCATAAAGATAATCAAACCATAGTGTCGCTCCAGAAATCTGCGGTGGTACCAGCGCTTTATTGTCATAGTTTGTAGTGTAAGTGGCTAGCTTTGATTGGAAGTCATCTACCATCAAACTACTGCCAGATATCGCACTGTACGTACTCAGGAATGAATCTTTATCTAAGTTCGGTACGATTCCAGAGAGGCTAGCAATGTCTCGGATCTTAAAATTGGTATATCCACCTTGAGCGCTGACATCACCGTGAGCCGTCACGATCCAGGCCGATGCTCCACCCAAAGTACTGCCAGATGTAGAGGTATTGCAGGCGCCGTCTTCTGCGAACAAACCAAAACTAACATCCGATGAAGTACTCCCACTCGGCAGTGTATAAGTATGCGTACCCTGGTTGGCCAAGGTTATTAGACAATTTGCTGGTGACGGAAACTGTAGAGGTCCAGGTCCTAGCGGGATCACCTGACCTAAAGTCTGATCAGTAATAGAGCTGGAGCCGGAGTCAACGTAACAATATGAGCGCAAATCTTTCACACCATTGTTACCACGCAGAGTCTCATTAGCTGACCATTTCAGGGTGAACGTAGTGGCATTGATGGCTACTGGCTGACCTATCGACACGCTTGGTGGCTGTAAGTCTGTAGCCCAAGCCATGGCTTTACGATAGTTCAAGGCGGCGGCACCGCTACCAGTGGCGTCCTGGCTTACTTGATGCCCTCCTGCAGTATTGGACACAACGGACACATAAATATTGTCCGGTGCGGTTACAAAGGCATCTTCAAACTGCAATTGCCACGTCACTCGCAAAGTGGTGTTATTGAGTTGGGTAACATTGGTAGCGTTGTTTAAACTCAGCACCGATGCCGTAGATGCAGCATTTTTCAAGTCACTTACAGAAGTGGATGTCCCGAAATACGGGCTAGCAGTGCTATCAATTGAACTAAAGGTGGCACTCCCTGGGGTAAGCGTTTGCGCCCGAAATCCCAAGCGATTTCTCAGCACTGGGTCCAACGCGCTAAACGGCACCACATTAGAATTCTGCTCTGATACTGGCAATACTGCGACCCTGACGCTATCAAACTTGTTGATCCCGGCGGCGAAGTTATTGTGGCTATCAGTGATATCCATCTGCAAGGTAATTGGATTGTTAGTGTCGGTTTCTTCAGGACGACCAGATATAGCCGCGCCGCCACACTTATTGGCGCCGGTAATACTTATATTCGCGACTGTAGGCGGAGGTGTAGTGGTAAACGTAAATGGCGCTGAGTTGGCTGCAGCGCTAGAGTTATTTTTCTGGATAAGCCAGCAATAAGTAGTCCCCCACTTGAGATTCGTCGATACAGTCTTGGTTTTCACCGTGGAAGCTACAGCACCATAGGATACATAAGCACCAGCTACGCAAGTGGCGTCGGTTTTAGGCTTAATGTACAAAATGTAAACGTTGTTATTCGAAGGACAGCCTTTGCCCCACCCTGTGGTGTCGGTCCAGGTAAATGTCACTGGCAAATCGACATCCACAGCATTGTTCGCCGGAGATTGTAGAGTCGCAGCGGCAGGGGCAGTGGATGTACATGCTGGCGG
>CAYXSB010000066.1:0-5414 GCA_964466865.1 uncultured Candidatus Saccharibacteria bacterium | reverse complement strand
ACTACAGCTGCAGCTATGAGAACTAAAGTCGCAATTACCAGTCCTACAATAATTATTTTACGGCGATTCTCTGTTTTCATGTGTTATGGAGTGGTTTTAGTTGTGAGACCGGCGTAGAAATCATCCATGATTTGCCCAATGTGTGCGGCCAAAGTTTGCATCAATTGAGTGTTGAAATCGATCATATCCGGGTCAGTACATGCAGAAACACCATAATATGTAACCGCGGCGTAATCAAAGTCATTGTCTTGTTGGAACATGGTCACCTGGCATACGCCCTGTGCGCCAGGTAAGCTCGACCCGTAGAAGTACTTCACGCTGCCGATAGTGTCGGTTTTGATGACTTCGAGAATTAAATTGTTATTGGTACGATCGTATTCTTCTTGGGCGTTGTTAGTAATTACCGAAGTCTGGTTGTAATCATTGAGTGTAAACAAGAAATGCGAGGTACTGCTAAATGCATAGTCGCAGAATTTCGGAGTGATCGGATCTGAACCGTAGTCTGTAATGTTAGAGCCCTTAAATGCTGCAGGATTACCTAGTGCCGTCGCCGTTAGTTTCTGAATATCGGCAGCTGTCAAAATATCGGTACAAGTCTTAGCTTTGAAATTATCATAAACTTTCTGGAATAAATTGCGTGTGGCACCTGGACCGAAACCTGTGGCACTACTGTTAACTGGGGCTTGATTTGCTTGCAATCGAATCACAATAAACGCGCCAATACCAAGCGCAGCAATAAGTAGTACTGCTAATATTATTGTTAGAACTTTGCGAGATAATTGAGGCATAGATTCAAAAAAGTCACACTACAATCTACATAAAAACGACTCAAACAGCAAGCTCGGAAATGGTAGAAACGCTCCTGCACTCGAGGCAATTTACACACTACAGCTGTAGTCGATACTGCATTTTTGCTGTATATTAATTTAACTTCTGCCCAATTAGACTCCCTCAACATGAAAATTACAATTCAACCAATCAATAGTAGACGCGCTACGTACTTAATCGTGCAAGTGCTGATGGTAATGTTTGTGGTGTTTTTGGCTCGAACTATTTATTTTACTCACCCCTACTATGTCGGGTTCATATCATTAGCCGCGGTGCCGGTGTTAAGCGCGATCTTATGGGGAATTTTGATCCTGGCTGTGCTAGATGCGCTGCGGAATTTTCTGTTTATAGAAAACATTGCGCCAACTAAATTTACATTGATCTTTGGACTGTTTCTGAAGGTGATTTACAACTTGCGACAGTGGGTTGGCGGACAACACGACTATGTGAAATTGGAAGTAGATAAAACTACCAAAGTCGCGTTGCTAGCGATGCTGGTGAAGTTTATTTATATCCCCATCATGATTAATTTCCTGGTGGGCAACTTCCAAGGACTCCAGGGCAACATAACCGCAGTTGGCTACGCTCCGACAGATTTCGACGTAGTCTACAACCTCTTAGTTACCGCGGTGTTTACAGTGGATACATTCATTTTTACATTTGGTTACTTAGTAGAGTCTCCATACCTGGGCAGTAAGATTCGCTCTGTGGAGCCGACAGTATTGGGTTGGGTGTCGGCGTTGGCTACATACCCACCGTTCAATGGACTGACATCGACATTCTTTATCATGGTGGACGGCGGTACGACTGTGATTGGGCAGAATATTACGATGTTGCATGCGGTGAGAATTGCAATTCTCATATGTGACTTCTTATTTGTCGCTTGCAGCGTGTCGCTGGGCTTCAAAGCCAGCAACTTAACCAACCGGGGAATCGTAAAACATGGGCCTTACTCAGTGGTAAGGCATCCAGCGTATACAGTGAAATTATTATCTTGGTTTCTGGAAGGTGTAATCTTTGCGCCGGGAATTGGTTACTTTCTAGGTTGGGCAGGTTTCGCATTTGTATATTTCATGCGTGCGATTACAGAAGAGCGTCACTTAAGTCAGGATCCTGATTACGTGGACTACAAGCAGCAAGTGAAATATCGCTTTATTCCGGGGGTGGCTTAGGGATGGAAGATCAAGTTGATCAAAGTAGACCAAATCGACCAGGCACGTACTAACTCTTATAGAGGCTTTTCTTCATATTAAACAATTTAGTTTCAAGCATAGCAGTTAATGGAATCAGTTCTTCTAACACTATTGGAGTAATGATACCTATCTCTACAGATAAATCTAGCAAGCATATGACTTCGACAAGTGAGCCTTTTGCAATATCAATAAAGTAATTCCTTTCTTTTATACTTGATCTTCCTTGTCCCTCCGAAATGTTTGCGCAGATTGATACTGCAGCTCTCTGAATTTGAGATGTTAGTCCAAATCTTTCATTCTCAGGGAAGAATTGTTTCGTGAGCAGATAAATATTTCTAGTAAGCTGTTTTGATAGCTTGTAGACTTCAAGTGAATTGAGCTTGTTATATCTAATTTTAGGATTACTATTCCAGTCCACGGTAATAATTTACCGTAAGCTAGTTTAATAATCCTAAATTAAGTATCTCGTTGTTGGCCGAATTGGTCTATTTAGTCTTCTTGGCCTTTACTATTATTTCTCCGCTTTCTTTTCGAACTCCTGTTCAAACTTGCTGCGGGATTTCTTTACTACTCTACCCTCGCCCTTGCGGTCCCAAGGAGCGCTGCCGTTCCAGCTGATCAGCAAGTCTTCAATGTTGGTGATCCAGTTGAACTTGATAGCCAATATACCGAGGATCAGTAATCCACCACCTAGGAGGATAGGATCGAGCTCATCAGAGACTATGGCTGTATCAGGGATCACAATCGTGCTGGTGCAGTTATTATTGCTGCAAGACGAAGGATCAGTGACGCAGGCAGTCAAGATACAAGTATTTGTGGTGGCGCTACATGAATGAGCTGTAGGACACTGTGAGTCACCTAGAGCTGGATTGCAAGGGCCGCCGCACTTCGGGATACAACCATTAGTACATGTTGCATCTGTACAACCATTTAATACACACTTTCCAGCGGTACAAGTATGGTTGTTTGGACAATCTGCTGCTGTGGTGCAAGCACCTCCGCATACAGGGCTAGTAGTACATTTGCAGTCACTACCGCAGCTCATGCCGGTGCTACAACCCGGGATGGTGGCAGCTGGGTCACATTGTTCCCCGGCGATGGTATCGATATGTCCATCTCCGCAGCGAGCTGCAGATACCTGACAGGCTTGTTGAATCTGAGCTGGTGTAGCTACACCGTTGTTATATGCGTAGTAAGGAGAACACCAATGTGTGCCTGTAGTAAATGATACTTTGGCCCAACCATCTAAGTAACACTTCTTGGTTGTAGTATTGCAGTAGTAGCCAGTCTGACAATCACTGTTAGCAGTACAAGTACCTACACCACCGTGAGCGCCTAAAGGAAGACAGGTGGTAGGGACTGACGAATATTCGTTGTCGGTACATTTTGGTTCTAAGTATGAGCACACGCTACCGCTGGAAGGATCGCACAAGCCGACATTTTGTCCGCAAGTCTGTCCGCATAAGCGTCCAGATACTGAACATGAACAGTTGCTACCAGGTAAAGTTTTGCCAGTAGGACAATCGCGGTTCTCGCAGATACCTCCACGACAGATGGCTACCGCACCTTGAGCTGTAGGAGTCGCGCAGTCTTTATCTTGGGTACATTTGCCGCCGCAAGCTGCACCGCCACCACCACTAGTACAAGCTGTGCCAGTACCTTTACACACACCACTACCCGGAGGTAGTTGCACAGAACCTGTGGCGTTACCAAAGTCTTTTTGAGTTACACCACAACTAGGTGCGGATACATCAACAGTTACTGCAGCGTTGGCGCCTACGGAAATAGTTTGATCACTACAGTTTTCATTACAGCCTGAGCAAGAAGGATAATCAACACCAGTAGCACTACGACAATTACAAGTGTGAAGGTTGAATGTACCACCAGAAGCGCCTCCGCAAACCGTGAAGCTAGTAGTACCATTATAAGTAGGCGTACATCCAGAAGCATTGGCTCCCGTTGGGGCCTGACTTTGTTGGAGTCTAATCCCAATCAGAATTGCAACACCCAACAGTACAACTGTTAGGATTGCCAATATAATCAACATTACCTTTCTTGATGTGCCTTGAATTTTCATAGCAGTTTTTTAGAATTCTAAATATAGTACTATTTTCGTTAGCTGACGGCAAACTTACGAGAATTATGATTCCTCTACTTTCGTTTATTCGTCGCTTTCTCCACTTCTCTCTCAAACTTTGAGCGTGATGGCTTTAGTTTATTCAGTTTGCGTTTGCGTGTGTTCTCTTCTCCGAAATATAGTTCGTAAGCCGACTTCAAGCTGTTGTTAGCAAACATCCAAGTCTTATCAATAGCGTGTAATCTCAGTGCTACCAAGCCGCCGATCAGGAGAATTCCACCTAGCAAGGCCGCGTCTGCTTGATCGGAAATCAAGGCGGTATTTGGCAAAAATGCCACAGGACAATCCCCAGCACAGGTAGCGTGAGTTTCGCCGCCGCTGCAGATGCCATCGCCACAAACTGCAACTAATGGACAGTCTCCAGGACAAGTGGCATTTGTTTCACTACCGCTACAGATGTTATCTCCGCAACGTGAGCAGTCAGCGGCACAGCTAAGAGCATTTTCGGTAACGGAGCATTGATTGTCTCCACAAACTGGATTGGCATCCAAACAGGCCTGCTGAATTTGGGCAGATGTGGGAGTCTTGCCGTTTAAGCCATACCATGGTGAGCACCAGTGTGTACCGGTAGTAAATGATACTGGGCCCCAACCGGTTAGGTAGCAAGTGCCCTTGGTCGTATTGCAAGTAAATCCAGCAGCACAGTCAGTGTTCGAGGTACATGTGCCTACTCCAGTGTGCGCAGCTGCTGGCAGACAGGTCGTAGGAGTTGCAGAAGTTTCAGTGTCGGTACATACAGGTTCTAAGAATGAACATACGCTTCCAGTGCCACATAAGCCAACATTGGCTCCACAGGTCTGACCACACAAGCGTTTGCTTTCTCCACAAGCGCAGTTGGCGCCAGGGATAGTTTTGCCAGGTCCACAATCACGGTTTTCGCAAATACCATTTCGGCAGACAGCCACAGCACTAGCTGCTGCAGGCTTAGCGCAGTCAGCAGAAGTCGTGCACTTGCCACCGCAGCCAGCCAAGCTTGGACTACCACTACTACTGCTAGAACTTGAGCTTGAGGAGCTCCCGATCAAACACGGGCTAGAGCCATTGGAACATGATGAGAAACTACATGGACTGCCCACAATTGTGCCGCCTTTAGAACCACAATCAGCAGCGGTGGTACAGAAATCACTACATTGAGCAGGAGTACCGCTAGAACTTGAGCTGGATGAAGAGCTAGAACTCGAGCTGCTAGAACTACCGACAGTACAAGTGCAGTGTCCTCCGGCTGTACCGGTACATGTGCCAGTGCCTGCATCATT
>CAYXSB010000065.1:0-5654 GCA_964466865.1 uncultured Candidatus Saccharibacteria bacterium | reverse complement strand
CTGGGTGTGTTTTAATCAACTCTCCTTGGGGGTCGTGGTGGAACCCGTTAATCGGTTTATACCACATTTAATCGATGCTCAGGGGGGCGGCTCGCCCCGCCGCCACAATCACTGCAATTAATATGAATCGCAATTCCAGAATTTTGATCAAGATAAGCACGATAATTATGCTCGCGACCAATATCAGTAGATCGATGCGCCCAGCCCGGAAACTAAATCCTATCTGATTATAAAAACTGGTGAGATCGATGAAATTGAACATTAGATTCAGTCCCAGGCCGAAGATGAAGACGTAGGCATAGAGACTGAGGGGATTGCTTACCATGGTGATCAGCATCAGTACCCACAGGCCAAATGTGAGCAACGCGTTACCTAGAGATGGTTGTGAGCGGATTAATCCCACCATCACGATGACGCCGATGGCATTGAAAATAAATCTGCGTAGGTAAGTATTATGAATTAAGTCTTTCCACTGACGTTTCTTCACCTGCTGATAAATGTTCAGCGGTGCTTCGACTGTGATCTGATGCAAACTAGCAAATGTGGCTGCAGTGGATAAGATGACTACGAGTTTGGCGAATTCAGACGGCTGAATGCTGACGCCGGCAACTTCAAACCAGCGCCTGGTGCCGTTGATACGGTCGCCGACAATCAAAACTGCGATTAAAGAAATGGTGGTCAAGACCACTAGGATGATTTGAATCTTTGGCTGATTTAGAAATGTAGAATCAAGCGCAGTGACGGCTAGGTATACCAAAATTCCGACGAGAAAGAAAACTAGTTGTTGTTTGAAGTCGTTAGATGCGGTGAGATTCTGGTAGAAAGTGGTGCTGAACAGTGTGGCTAGTCCGACGATAGATAGCAAACCGACAAGAATAACTAGCCATAGGTCCTGATTTTTCAGCTTGTGGAAATCGAGCATAACGCCATTGTATCACTGCCTCTATTGTAGAGCTTCTTTGCTGCCGAGATCGTGGCGGCTGATTTCAATCTCGCGGTAGACGTCTTGAAGCAGGAATGCCGTGAATACCACGTTAGCAAGTAAGGTGCCGATACCGATCCACACGTAAGTTTTGCCAGTGGCGATGTCTATCCAGATCAGTAATTGAGTCAGCCACAAGAATATGGTCCAGATGGCAGCGTAGTGATACAGATCAAATGAGCTGCGTACCAGTCCCAAGAGATTATTGTTGGCTAGTTTTACCAACAGCTTAGGCTTGATGTGAGTTTCGTGAAAATGTGTAGCTTGAATGAGAATTATGCTAAATCCAGCAGCAATTAATAAGTACATGATCAAGTCAGAATATGAACTGGCGACGATGATGTCCTCTGCCATTAAGGCTGGGCGAATGGAGAAAAAAGAACCGGGGATTTCTTGCATAGTCCAAGGAAGGGCGAACACCTGAATAGTCACGAATAGGCCGATCAACTTTCCTACCACCAACAAAGCGGCTGGCACTAATGCGATATCAATTAGATTGACGAGGGTTTTGGACATGATTGGATAACTACTTGCTCAATACTTAAATTAGCTGTTTCCAGCTAATTCTGTACTATTTAGTTTATCACTTCTTCTTAGCTTTAGCTTTGGTCTTAGCCTTGGCTTTTACCTTTACTGCTGCTGGCTTTACGCCTGCTGCCAAAGTTTGGTTTACTAGCTTAGTCAAACGACTCTTATATCTAGCAGCTGTATTTGCATGAACGGTGTGAGCTTTAGAAGCTTTGTCCACTGATTTGTAGAATGCGGTTAAAGCCTTCTCTACTTCAGCTTTGTCGCCGTTAGCTAACGCGAGTTTGACTTCTTTGCGGGAATCACGGAAAGCGTGACTGCGAGCTTTGTTCATCACTTGCTTGCGAGCTTGAGCGCGGATTTGTTTTTTTGCGGAACTTGTATTTGCCATAGCGGGGCAATTTTAGCAAGAGTTGGCGGAATAGGAAAGCGGTAAAGGCTGAATAATGGCTGTATATGCTAAAATCCAGGCGAATCGTCGGTTATTAGTAGGAGAATTTTGACAATGCGCAGAAGAAATCCAGGTCAGGTCGCTCCCCTCGATCAGAAGGTGCTTGTTACCGGACGTTTGCTGACTCATCCACAAGCGATTGAGCTGCTCACGGCAGATGCTGCGTACAACGTGGTGGTGTCGTTGGTGGACGGAGGCAAGTTTCTCGCCAACATCCCGATACCTGGCACGCGCCACGAGTACGAAAACGTCTATCTGGTAAAGGTGCCGCAGGAAGTCACAGGTGAGTGGACTCTGGAATTGCACGCACTGGAGACAGTAGTGCAAAGCGAAATGGTCAGCGATGCTCATGCCATTCGATTGCCGCTTGACGACATTGCCACGATTGAAATTGTGCAGGTCATGATCGGCGGGTTGGTGTTCGAGGCAGAGCCGCGCCAAGATGGGCAGTTGCTCTACGTTTCCTATCCGGAATTGATGCGAATCGCTGAAGTTGTCGGGTGGCTGACTCTGCCGGATAAGCGCCAGGCAGAGTTTGTGGAAACGCCGGTGCCTGGGCAAGTACTGCCGCATCAGGGCATGACGTTCGACAACGTAACTTACTCTCATGCCCAGCTGATGAACATGGGATATGAGCGGACTTTGCCTATTGGCGCTGTGAATCTGCTGCTGTTCGAAGAGGGAGTCACCTTTTACGCAGTGGCTTACGAAGAGCGCGTCACCGCGTAACTAACCGACAAAGACGGAGACCCACTGTGGTCTCCGTTTTCATGCCTAGGATTATTATCCTCGCATATACCTTCTCACGATTTGCATGCATTCTGGCTGCATGGACATGCTGCGTACAATCTTCTTCGCCTCTGAACGATTGCCGTAAGTGATTTCTACCTGTACCTCGCCGTCATCCTGGAAACAAGATTTCAATTGCTCTAGTGCGTCTTTGTCAGTGACATCACAAATATCAATGGCTAGCTTTTTAGGCGGTTGTAATTGGTCAGCGGGAGAAATCTTGTCGATGAGAATGGAAGTTTTCTCGTTGCGGAAGCTGACTGCGCCCTCAACTATGACCGGTTGGCCTTCTTGAATGGTGGCAATGTATTTAGTATGCGTTTCGCTGAACATTACGGACTCCAGTAATGCGATACCATCGCTGAGGGCCAGGAACGACATTGGTTTGTTGCTAGCTTTGGTGCGAATGGTTTTAATGCTATCGATGCAGGCCAAGACTTTGACCTTACTGCCTTCTTTGCGTTCACCGATCTTGGACAGCGAAGCAAAATCCGGTAGGAATTCTACCCAAGCATAATTATCCAAAGGATGCGAAGTCAGAAATACTCCCATTAGCTCTTTTTCCCATTGGACTTTCTGAGTGTTGCCAATGTCGGGAAGTGCTGGCGGAATCGTGGCGGTAACAGTTTTAACTACATTCACTTGTCCAGGATTCATCATGCTGAACAGATCAACTTGCCCGCTGGCCAATACTAGTTTTTCTTTGGCGATGCGTTCGTAAACGGCGGGCATGATGGCTAATAGTGAATTGCGATTACCGAAGCTTTCCATAGCGCCAGCTTTGATCAGACATTCCAAATCTTTCTTGTTGATGCTGTCGGGACCAACGCGGAATACCAAATCATCCAGGCTGTGATATTCGCCACCCTGCTCGCGTTCGCTCAAAATTTGCTGGCTGGAACGATTGCCGACGTTTTTGATCGCGCCTAGTCCAAAGCGAATTGTATCTTGCGATTCTGTGGAGAAATACACGCTAGATTTATTCACGTCTGGTGGTACCAGCTTGTAGCCCATACGCTGAGCCTCTTTGATATCGATTACTACTCTTTCGCTGTCACCTAAGTCTGAGTGCATCAACGCTGCCACGAATTCCAACGGATAGTTGGCTTTCAAGTATGCGCACCAGTAAGCCACCAATGCGTAGCTGGCCGAATGGGCAATATTAAATCCATAGTCAGCGAACGGTTTCAGCTGCGCCCAAATCTTCTCGGCAACTTCTTCACCGTAATCGAAATTCTCCAGGAAATATTTCTTAAAATCCAAGTATTTAGTTTCCAGAATTTCTAATTGCTTCTTCTTCAAAGCATTACGGATGATGTCACCTTCGCCAAGTGTAAATCCACCGAGTGTCATACAAATCTGTAGTAGCTGCTCTTGGTAAATAGGAAATCCAAATGTGTGGTGCAAAATTGGCTCCAGTTCTGGGATCAAGTATTGTGGCTGTTTGCGTCCGTGTTTGCAGTCAATGTAATCCGGGATGTATTGCATCGGTCCTGGACGATAAGCTGCCACCATCAAACAGATGTCTTGAATATTTTCCGCTTTTAATTCTCTTAAGTATTTCTGCATCGGCGGACTTTCCAATTGGAACACACCAGTAGTGTCGCCATGGGCGAGTAGCTCGTAAGTTTTCTTATCGTCTAGAGGGATTTCTTTGGTGTTTAATTCCACACCGTGATTCTTCTTCACTAGATCAAATGCGTTTTTGATAATCGTTAGGGTGCGTAGTCCCAGAAAGTCGAATTTCATCAAGTCCAGCTTGTCGACCCAGTTACCGTCGAGCTGGGTGATAACTTTGTCTTCGCCTTTGGAATCTTTCTGCAGCGCTACGTAATTGGTGATAGGTTCCGGGGTAATCAAATACCCGCAGGGATGGGTAGTGATGTGACGGGCCATTTCGTCGATGCTTTTGGCGTAGTTGGCGAGTTGCTGCAGCTCCGGAGCGCTATTCACAATCGCGGCAAACTCCGGCACTTCCTTCATCATCTTGTCGATGGAATAATTCTTGCCGAACAAATTGATCACCATCTTGGATAGTTTGTCAGCAATTTGGACATTGATGCCCATGACGCGGGCGACATCACGAATGGCGGCTTTGGTTTTCATTCTTCCTAAGGTGCCGATGGCGGCGACGTGATCTTTGCCGTATTTCTCTTCCACGTAAGCAATGACTTCGTCTCGGCGGTCGTCCTGCATGTCCATGTCTATATCAGGAGGGGAATTACGCTCGAGATTGAGGAAACGTTCGAATACCATCAATTCCCAGTCCATAGGGTTGATATTGGTGATGCCCAAAATGTAAGCGACCACGCTGGCAGCTGCTGATCCGCGGACACTAATAACGATATCTTGGCTACGGGCAAATCGCATCAGGTCACCCACGATCAAGAAATAATCATCGTAACCGCGAGTATTGATGACCATTAACTCATAATCTACGCGCTTAAGTAGCTCTTCCGACTGCACTGGATATTTCTCGGAGATACGACTGTACACTTCTTCGCGCAACATTTCGTTGGCAGTCTTGCCGACAGTGATATTCCAGAATTTGGGCTGCACACGTTGAAACTTCAAATCATACTTCTCGACTTCTTCGGCGATCTTTAAGGTGTTGTACACCGGAGTTAGATCATCCGCAAACGTGGTTTCCATCATGTCTGCTGGCTTTAAGTAGGTGCCGACGTAGCCTTTGCGGTGACGCGGATCATCTAGCTGCATACCGTCTTTGATGGCGAATAGAATTTCTTGAATCTTAAAATCTTCTTCATTCAAATAGTGGGCGTCGGTACTGGCGACCAGAGGTAATTTGTATTTGTCCGCAAAGTCTCGCAGTGTGGTGTTGACCAGCATTTGGGATTTGATCATTTGCAACGTGTCCTGGTCAAAGTTCATCTTCTCGTATTT
>CAYXSB010000064.1:0-5694 GCA_964466865.1 uncultured Candidatus Saccharibacteria bacterium | reverse complement strand
ATAATTCCCAATAGTAATGTCACAAAGTCCTGTAATTTCAACAATACATCTTGCCCAATAGGTGTGAACTTCAGGTAGTCAATTCCGCGCAGCTGGAACAGCACAAACAGCAGTAATACTGCGATGGCAATGACAATTCTGGAGAAATTTTGCTTGAGAATTTTAGGCATAGATCTGTTTCCGGGTCATTATACTACACGCGCCGGACTAGATTCTCCCTAGAAACCAATTCCACTAACGCCATATCAGAGCTATAATCCTAGTTACTACGAAGCCCACAACGGGCCAATAGCAAAGAGAGGCTTTGAAAATTATGGTTATCCAATGTCGTCGGTGCGTAATTCCAGGCAGTATTTCGGAAGGTGCCAGTATATCCAGCCCAATGCAAGTAATGCTAGCCAGCGGCAGTGTTACTTTGCAACTCGGTGAACGAGTTACGGACGCGAAACCTGACACATTTGCTATTTCCGAGATTATCGAAGCGGAACTCAGCAGATATCGCGATATTACTGCACGCGGATTCAAACTTACGCGCGTGACCCTCGCCGCCAGGCAGGCAGTCGAACTGATCTTCACTCCCGCCTTAGTGGCAGTACCATAAGCCTCGCTCGCAAAAATGTCCCGGTCATCTATTGACCGGGCGTTTCATTTTTCTCCATTTTGCTGTAACTTTCTCCTAACTTTCACGTATATATTTGGTGAGTATTCACAAATTAGATACACAAGCTGACTTTCTCAACGCGTTTAACCTGTGGCACAAACAGGTGTACCGATATTTCTATTTGCGGGTAAACTTGCAAACGGCGTTGGCAGAAGATTTAACTCAAGAAGTATTTATTAAAGTCTGGGAGAGCAGAACCAAATTTGATTGGCAGAAGTCACAATTACGCACTTGGATCTTTCGCATCAGTCACAATTTGCTGGTAGATCATTACCGCAAGCAGCAAGCGGAGTCCTTAAGCGAAGTCGAGCTGCCGGTAGGTACCGATGGTCGCGAAGATGAATTGAAACAAGACATGAGCCGCTACTTAATCGCTAAACTCCGACAGTTAAGCGACAAAGATCGCGAGCTATTAACATTGAGATATATTGAAGAATTAGAAATTAACGAGATCGTAATCGTCACAGGTTACAACTACATTTCCGTAAAAGTGGGAATTCACAGAGCCTTAACTAGATTAAAAAAACTTACAGATGGATAAACAGAATTTAATCAAAAACTTAAAACAAATAAACTTTCAGCCCAATCCCGCCTGGAGCAAAGGTTCGCTACAAAAGTTGCAGAAAATTTCTGACTCAAGTGTAACTTTAAGTACAGACATGCGTAAGTATGAACGTCATTCTGTAACTTACTTTTTACACTACTTAAGAATGAACGCAAAACTTACATCAGTACTTATTGCTAGCGGATTACTTGTATTTGGAGTTCCAGTTACAGCGTTTGCTGCCAGCAACTCATTGCCGGGCCAACCTTTATACCACTTGCAGCACGCCATCGAGCAAGCGAGAGTTGGTCTCACATTAGATGCTCAGACCAAAGCTAACGTGCAGCTGGACTTAGCCCAGAAGCGCCTCGATGAAATAGAAACTCTCAGCGCTAACGGCAACGCCACCGGCAATTCTCAAGGCATTAAAGACGCTGCCGACGATTACAATGTGCAAATTGCTGGTTCACTGTCCAGTCTGCAATCAGCCAACCTATCAGGCAATCAGTCAGCAGATCTGCTAAATAAAATTTCAGAGAGCATGCACAAATTTCAGTCAAAAATTAGCGATCTGGAATCCACCAACGAAGATACTGAAGTGAAAGCCACGTTAGATACTTCCAAAGACAAAACTACGGAAGTAGAGGATAACGTCAGCACGCAGTTGTCCGCTACCCAGCACTCTGCGACAGTCAACACTGATGATTCGACTAGCTCAGATACTGGAACTACAGACGATAGTGCTAAGACCGATACCGAATCTCACACAGATGTGAACGTCGGTACCTCCTCAGGCGGAGTGAATCTGAATTTAAACCTAGACGGCGAAAGCCATTAGAGAAGCAAACTCAAAGAACCCCGCCGCAAGGCGGGTTCTTTGTTTAATTGGCGAATTGACGGCGGACATGCAATTCTCCCCATTCAGCCATCGAATGCAACACCGGCTGCAAAGTCTTGCCGTATTCCGATAGCGCATACTCCACACGCGGTGGGACTTCGGGATACACAGTGCGCGTAATTAAGCCTTCTTGTTCTAATTCTCGGAGCTGTTGAGTCAACATTTTCTGGGTGACACCGGTAATCTCACGATGTAGCTCATTAAACCGCATGGTTTTGTGACTGAGGAACCACAAGATTAGCGGTTTCCACTTGCCACCCATAACACCGACTGTAATGTTTACCGGAGATTTGCTTGTGCATTGCTTCATAGTTTCTTTTTAGTAAGTATATGATAATTAAGTGTGTACTTGTGCAAAAGATACATGCGATCTATTATCTCATATTCTAATTCTCATCTACAACATATGGATTACTCAAAACCCGCACATACAGATGCAGTCACCGCTGCCATTGCCGCACTCGAACAAAATGGCATTGAAGCTAGATTAGTCACGAAAGAAGACGTTAAAGCGGAAGTGCTGGAAATGCTTCCAGAAGGAGCCAATGTATTGCAGGCGTCTTCGGTAACTTTAGATTCTCTAGGAATTTCTGATGCCATAAATAATTCTGGGAAATTCGATGCAGTGAAGCCTAAGCTAGCCAAGATGAATCGCGATGAGCAGGGCAGAGAAATGCAAATGCTGGGCGCAGCTCCCACTTATGTAGTAGGAAGCGTACACGCCGTTACCGAAGACGGTAAGGTGATAGTTGTATCCAACACCGGCAGTCAATTATCCAGCTATGTGTTTGGGGCAGAAAAAGTAATTTGGGTAGTAGGTACGCAAAAACTGGTTCCTGACCTGAATACTGCGATGGAACGCATCAACGAATACGTATTGCCTTTAGAAAGTGAGCGCTTGAACAAGGCTTACAATATGACCATGGGCAGCTTTGTGAGCAAAGTCCTGATATTTAATCGGGAAATCAAACCGGGGAGAATCACATTGTTGTTTGTAGACGAAGCTTTAGGATTCTAACTCAATAGAAACAGCGGGCATATCGCCCGCTGTTTGTTATGTGGTTTCCTTCGGTAGATGCTTGCGCAGCTTAGCGATAATTCTGGTAAAAATTCCGCCAGCTACCGCTTTAGCGATACCAAGAGCTGCCAGCAACAATGCTATCCAGAAATAGTCCCCGAATCCTGCCGTGCCGTGCGCAATATTTAGCACGCCGTTAAACGCGGGATAACCGAAAATGAACAGGGCTAGCATATCCAGCGCCAGGCCCAGTCCATATGCGGTACCAAACGACAAGGCGCCAACAACCACAAGCGATATGGCTACATCCAGAAACAGATGATCACTTGACCTTCGCATGTTTCCTCCGCTATCAAGATATATCGATTATAGCAAAACTATAGGTTTTTGTCTGATCCGTCATCTGGTGTACAATGTGCTTACTTACTTTTAACTCGAAATACTTATGGAACCGGAAACGACTCCCAGCTCCACCGCTTTGCCGGCGTTGCCAACTACACCTACAGTCGCGCCAGCAGTACCTGCACCCGCACCTTTACCCACGATGCCGACGGCTGCCACCAGCACCAGCTTACCTTCACTACCTGCAGCAGCACCAATGAAGAAGTCCGGTAACGGCATGATGAAAGCACTAGTAATGCTTGTGATCTTACTATTGTTAGCAGCGGGAGTAGTCGCATTCATTATCCTCAGAAATAATGCTACCAACGCCAACACGCCAGCTCAAACATCCACAAATACACAGCAAACTACACAAACTAATACTGCCGCCACTGACACTAGTGACACGCAGCTAAACGCTGATCTCACCACAGTCGACACATCACTAAAAACTGCCACTAGCAGTAATACGTCAGTCGATCAAAGCTTAAGCGACCAGAGCACGGACCTGACTCCGTGATGTAATTCTCGTTGTATATATGTAGTTAACCTAATATTTCTTACTTAATGAAAATGACAAAATCACAATTTCTAAAGTCAGTAACCATCGGTGCAGTTACTACGGCATTGACGCTAGTACCCATGACCGCATTACTAAACTCCCCAGTGTTCGCCACCGGCACCGCGACCACGACGTTAGCTACAGTCGAAGCTCAACGTATGGCTAATTTGAAAGCGCGAGCTGATTTGGAGATCAATCGTCGCATCGACTCTTTGAATGACTTGAGCATTATGCTCGGCAGTCTAAAGCGACTAACTGCTACTCAGAAAAGCGAGTTTAGTTCACAGCTGGAGGTAGTAAGCAGCAGCTTATTTAATCTGAAGACTAAGATCGACGCCGATACCGACTTTGCTACTTTGAAAACTGATGTGCAGGCAGTGGTAACGTCTTATCGGGTGTACGCATTCTTCATGCCACAGATTCGTATAATCTCCGCTGCGGATGCTATGGCTGACTCTGCATCAAAGCTCACCGACCTCGCAGCTAAGCTGAAAACCAGAATTGATACTGCCAGCACTGGTGGGACTGACGTAACTACCATGCAAGCTAGCCTCGACGATATGAATGCGAAGATTTCTGACGCTCAAGGGCTTACAGAATCTATCGGTACAACCGTAGTGCCACTTACACCTGATGGCTATCCAGACAATAAAGTTGTGCTGACCACCGCCCGTCAACAACTGCAAACGACCATAAATGATTTGCAGACAGCACGCAACGATGCCAAGACCATAATTACGGCATTAGGTGCTGCGAACAGCGCTCAATAATAAGATGTAATTCTCAGGGCTGAAGCCACTAGTGGCTTCAGCCCTTTTGCATGCTTTCTCGCTATAATATTCTCCAGAACATGAACAAATATTCGCTCCTCACCAAAATCGCCGGATTTCTCGGTATCTTAGTTCTATTTTTGTTGTTTCGAATTTCTAACATCGATTTCCATTGTGATCCTCAAGCTACTGGTCTGTCTTATTGCCGGCTGCAGGATCAATCGCCCCGTTTCCTGGAAGGTGTCGCCGCATTGGTGCCAGAGTCACTTCAAGCCCAAGCAGGGGAGCGAGTATCTGGTTTGATCCCGGACATCATGACCACGGCGGAAAGCAATCAAGCAGTACAGTTAACCAGCAGCATCTATGGCCAAATGCAGACAGATCCCACCTGGGCATTTGCAAATTCTAGCCTGGGATTCACTTACGAAAGCCTCTTGCGGATCCCGTCCGCTCCGGATCAGTATTATGTGTATGTACCGCCACATGACCCGGAGGCTAAGCTGCCAGTATTACTGTACCTACATGGTTTCGGGGGGAATTTCACTTCTAGTTTGTATGAGTTGTCTAAAGCCGCGGATTGGGCACAATTTGCCATCGTCGCTCCCACTTACGGCCAGGGGAATTGGGATCCGCAGTCGCTACAATTTGTCCAAAGTGTACTTACTGACGCTGGCATCAAGTTCCCTATCGATGTTAATCGCATTACGCTGATGGGATTCTCTGATGGCGGTCTGATTGTTTCCAACTTTATCCCTGCTTTTAAACACAACCTCAGAAACGTAGTGTTACTGTCGACGTACACTGAACTCGGTCAGTATACCCAGCCAGAAGTATTAGCAGTATTACAAAAAGTGGTTACG
>CAYXSB010000063.1:0-5770 GCA_964466865.1 uncultured Candidatus Saccharibacteria bacterium | reverse complement strand
TCCAACAAAGAGATAATCTTATTACCACCTTTGACGTCGAGATTATATTGATCAAAAGTTTATATTTGCGTCTCCTCCTTTTGCCAAGTAAATCCGGTAAGCAAAACCATATGCGTAGTTTCTTTCGTTATCCGACTCTTAATCGAGGCAATTACCCAAGCTCCACGCTCAATTAAAAGCAAGATATCTCCTGTGCTCAAATGTTTACCTAACTCGGCTGAGATGCCATTATTTTCTAAGCACTCAACTAACGATTTGTGTTTCCAGCCTAAGTCAGTCGTTCCGCCGATATATCCGCCTTTGTTAGCAAGTTCGTTTACGAGTTCGTACATGCTACCACTAGACTTATGTAACGTTTTTAATATCGTGTCCACGTTTGCAACTCCACATGAGCGCCAAGACCAGTATGTATATTTTTCCAAGTTATCTGTCCCAAAACGTTTAGCTGCAGCAGCGTCGGCTATCTTGCCATAATAACCTTCAACTAGATTTGGTTTAGGGTTACACAGCTGATCAGTACCCAGAACTTCGCCCCTAAAACCATAAACTTCACCTGTTTTTAATTTAGACAAGGAAACAGAAGAAATAAACTCCTTCAGTAGGACGATTATGTTTCCATAAAATTCTCTTAGCATGTGAAAGTTTAGCTTTATTAAGATTCCGTGCACAGCTTTACCGCGATATTAAAGCAGTCTTCGACTGTCCTTCTAATATACACAGGGATAGTACTACCAGGAGTTTGGGTTTCGGCTGCCTCCACGGATGGCATGCTCAGAATGAAATCAGTAATCTGGCTCTGCAGCAAGCTTATCTCGTAGCGCAGATTCGCATTCTGCTCATAATCAGGAGTTAGCGTATGCTCATTCCGAAAAATTAGTTTGGCTGGCGCAATCGGCAGTGTCTGGATCAACCTTACAAAATAATCCACCAACAACTCGTGTAATTCCTGTCGGGAAATACTATCAAACGCTACAGGCTTATCGAACGCAGGAAGTGACAAAGCCACGTCGAGAATTTGCATTGTAATTAACTAAGAAATGAAATTGGCAGTGAATGGCAGCTACTCTCTGATCGACCAGTCCTGGATATTGCGGAACCGCTGTTCCAGACTGCCGACATTGTTCATGTTGACTCCGCTGACGCGGTTGTTAGTCAAATACACGAACTGAGGGTGATACAAGAATACCACAGGCGCATCAGATGCAATCAAGTCCTGCACCTTGTCGTAAGTATCTATGCGCGTGGCCTTGGCCAGCAGCGGGTCGAAGCTACGACCTTGCTCCAATAGTTTGTCGACTCTAGGCACTTTCACCGTAGAATTCCCGGAGATTTTTACCGTCTCATCGCTGCCTACATAAGAAGACAGGTTCAGTTTTTCCTCACTGTGGAATAGTTCAAACCGATCTGGGTCCGTAAATGTACTCACGCCGAATAGCAACGCATCAAATAGCTTTGGGGTAACCACGTTGGTGGTGAGGTCCTTCAAAGGTTGCGGGTCAGGAACTAACTCCACGCCCACTAACTGCAAATCTTGTCTGATCGAATCCACAACTTTGTTACGGTCGTAGTTATCCGCATAGGATAATTTGAATGATAAGTATTCATCCCCTTTACGGCGGACATTCTTGGCTGGGTCCATCACCCAACCGGCATTTGTCAGCAATTGATTCGCCTGATTGACGTTATAGGTGTACCACTGGCTGGTAGTATTGAAGAATTCGCTGCCGCTATAAATCGGGCCTTTGGCCTCGGCTCCCACGCCCAGCAATACGTCCAGCACGCGGTTACGATCGATAGCAGACGAGATGGCACGTCTGACTGTCACGTCTTGAAAGAAGTCTGGTCCTAATGACTTGCCGTTCAAGTCTTTACGCAAGTTGAAATAAATAGCCCAATACTCATTGCTCAGAACTGGACTCTTGTTTTCAATTATCTGTGGATATTGATTCATCTCCCGCAAGAATTCAGTCGACGTAGTCGCCAACGCGTGAATTTCTCCATTCTGCAAAGCTGTCACTGCCGCATCTTCGTCTTTGAATAGTTTGAAGTCGATATTCGCGATCTTGGGTTTGGTAGCGTAGTAGTCATCATTACGAGTAAGCAGAATGTCGTTTTCATTTGCGCCCTGGAATTTATACGGCCCTGTACCTACCGGAAAACGATTGATCAACGGTTCAGGCTTGTCGATAGTCAACGCATTTAAGTCATCCGACAAATGCGCCGGGAGAATCTTAATGCTGATTAACTCCAGGAAGTTGGCCAGAATTGGCTTCTCACCTTTTACACCAGAGCATTTGAGATTTTTTTCATCAGGCCGCAAACTATTTTGCAAGTCCTGAGTGGTAGTACAAATACGGATAGACCGATCGCCAGTTTGTTCCCAGGCCATCTGCTTCACTGCTTGCACATAGCTGTTGTTGGCATTAGCCCCACTCAATTCCGATACGATCTCGAAGCTGCGAATCACGTCCTGCACGCTGAATTTATAACCATCGTGCCAGTAGACATTGTCCCGCAGAGTGAATTCGTATTCTGAACCTTCATGAATATGGGTGACGCTTTCCGCCAGGACATTGGACACGCTGCCATCTTGCTCGACCCGGATTAGTGGCTCGTAAATAAGCTCACTTAAATCTTTTTCTAACTGAATTGATGTGGGTATCAACGGGCTGACTTTGGACAGTTTCTGTAGCTGACCTTTGTCGTCCACACCGATGACGATGCCTTCAACCAGACGCTGCGACTCACTCGCCGACACGATGATCTGCTTAGAATATAATGCAAACAGCACCACGAATACGGTCAGTACGGCGGCGGAAATGAAGTGTGAAAGTGGACGGGTAACGGAATACAGTCTTTGGAATTTGGCCAATAATGAAGAATCACCACCCCACAGATAATCAGGATAGTTCCAAATTAGTTCACGCAGGCGATAACCAAAGTTTTCGATTGCAGACAGCAATTTCATCATGGCAACATTATAACCCAATATTTGAGGGGAAGATTAGCTCTGAGCTTAAACGCTGAGAATCGCAATCGCTAGAGCTACGAGGGCGAACAGCACTCCCAACGCAATTGTAGTGTTGTAAAGCACAGCTTCTAATCCACGCTTGGAACGGTAAGCCTCGCCACCGCCACCACCGAATACAGCGCCCAAACCACCACTGCGGTTTTGCAGCACTACGGTAATTACGATGCCGATGGATATTACAATTTCAGCATATTTTAGGATGTCGGTTATGCTCATAGTAGCGGTGAGATTTTAGCACAGACTAGGCTTTCGACAACCAGTCCAATCCTGCGCTAGCAGCTCCAGACACCAGTGACACAAATATCAAAGTTCCGAGGGCGTCGAGACGTAGGACAGTTATGCCCAACCCAAAGTCAACTACGCTACTCGAGATTGAACCGATCCCTAAGATACCGTTGTAAATCATGAAGAAGAATACAAACGCTAATACTACGGACAACAACAATTTGGACCAGAAATTTACATTAATCTTGAAAAATTTGAGAATGAATATTACTGCCAACATCAACAACCCGAAGATCAAAGCCGCGATAATCACACTAATTAAAGTGCCATTGTAAATTGTGACACCACTGACTACGCCCACAATAAAGAAGAATAATAAGGCATTTATGACTACGGTAAATACTTTTTTCATCATGACAGTTAATTAATATATATTATTTTAGCCTGAAATCACTGAGCCTGAGAAATCTTCTCCGGCGACCTGTCTGTCGACAGACAAGATCGCTTTTTCCAGGTTGGGAATGTCGGTACCACTGACAATTACAAATTCGATCCCATTCTGCTCTGACTCCCGCGCAGCAATTGGATCCACTGGGTAGTTCGCACCTGGCACATGTTCTTGAGGATTACCAATGATGTCTAGGTATTGCTTCCAATTTAGTTTGGGCACGCGTTGAGCCCGTGGATCACTAACTGGATCAGCCGTGTACACGGCATCGACATTTTTGACGTCAATAACTCGCTTGATTCCCAGATTTAAAGCAAACTGTAAGGCGTTCCAGTCATTGCTCTGACCAGGACGGGATCCAGAAATAATCAAAGCGCCAGCAGTACCAAAGTCTAGACCGTCGTGATGTTTCTCCAGAAATGCGTCAAAGTCTGCATAGCGCAAAACTTGCGGCATCGCCAAGTCGTTCAGTAATCCGTGGAATATTTCGGCGTTCAAATTTGTAGTCGCGACGCCGACACGATGCAGGTCATTGGTATCATGCTCGCCGTTTGCCGCCAGCATCTGTTGATATTTGCGAGTAACGTAGCCACCACCGATACTAATGATAAACTTATGTCCTTGAGCGGTCAGTTTTGTCAGTAATTGCTTAAATTCCTCGAAGTAGGCAAAGTCGAATAAATCCGCATCGGATTTAGACAATAACGAGCCGCCGATTTTCAAAATAACAGGAGTTGTTTGCATATGAACATCATACGGCAAGCAAGCATCAAGGTAAATCACAAGCCACAAACCACAAATAAGCTCCAAGTTCCAATTCCAAGGTCATGCCGAGTTCGCTAGATTCTGAAGTCGCTCTTCGTCAGGCTCAGAGTGACATGACCTACTTGTCAGAGTGACATGACCTACTTGTCATAGTGCATAACTTACTTGTCATGCTGAGCTCGACGAAGCATAATCACAATACACTTGGACCATTTGGTCAACTTGGTCTGCTCGTTTGCCGCTGTTTAATGTATTATTTAGCATGGATTTTCAGGAATTAGACTTCAGTCTCATACCAAAAGTATTCGCCCAAACAGCTGATGGCATTGCACAGCCAACGTTTGGAGTATTGGATGTCGGCACCGCGCCTGGCTCTAGCGCCAGCATTACCCTCACAGCCAGCAGTACTTCCGTGAAAGTCGGAGATACTTTTACCGTGGATGTAGCGATTTCTACTGGTGCATTTACAGTCAGCGAGTATCACATCCTGATCGACTTCAATATTTTGCGGCTACAAGTCCAGGATGCTGACCCGACTCAAACCGGAATTCAGATTCAATCGTTGGATACCGTGTTTCAAGTCGCCGCTGGCGACAATAGCGTGTCCTCTACTGGTCGCATTACGCTCATCGGCAAAACTCCAACTGGCAGTGCATTACAAGTGAACCGCACGGTCGCCAGAATTACATTCCAGGCGGCTAGCGTCGGCAGCACCACGATTTCTAGTGTCACCGGTGCCAGCGGTAGTCAATTAATCAATCAAAACGGTGTCCCTATTACTACCAGCCTAAACAACGTAGATATTGCTATCGCTAGCCAAACCGGTACTACCTCAAGCTCCAGCTCAAGTTCTAGTTCGAGCTCTTCTTCTAGTAGCTCATCGTCCAGCTCTAGCTCCGGCACTACTGTGCCGCCAGTAATTCCGAATACGGGATTAGCCGACGATATTCTGGGCTGGTTGCCAGTCGCCATCGGCGCTTTGCTAGTAGCACTGGGCGTCTTACTCAGTCGCGGTAAACCTGATGACAAACACAAGCCATAAACTTTCCCGGGCCCGGGAATTCATGAAAACTACCATCACGTTCAACGTGATTCAGACACAGAAATTCTCTACTGTAGAAATCTTGGATGCTATGGAAGCCGGATTCGGAGAATTCGACCGCGTGGTCAACAAGTTCACTAGATTCAACCAGGACAGCGAGCTGTCCAATCTCAATCGTAATTCTGGAAGCTGGGCCATCGTCAGCCCAGAACTATTCCTACTGGTAAAGCAAATGCTGGAGCTGTCGCAAGCTACTGGT
>CAYXSB010000062.1:0-5776 GCA_964466865.1 uncultured Candidatus Saccharibacteria bacterium | reverse complement strand
AAAGACAAAGGGTTATCAACTAACGTTGGTAATGAGGGTGGATTCGCACCTGGCTTACACTCGAACGAAGAGGCGTTGGATTTGATCGTGCAGGCAATTCAGGAGTCAGGTTATAAACCTGGTGAGGACGTAGGCATGGGATTTGATATTGCAGCTAGCGAATTCTTTGTGGCTAACGGTCCTGGTGAAGCTGACGATGAGTACAATCTGAAAACCGAAAACAAGGAGTTATCCAAGGACGACTGGACGAAACTTCTGGAGACCTGGATTGGTAAATATCCGATCATTACTATAGAAGATCCGTTCGCTCAAGATTCCTGGATGAGCTGGCAGAAGTTTTTGCAAGACGAAAGCAACAAACTGGAACAGGTTGTTGGCGATGATTTGCTAGTAACCAATGTGGATAGAATCAAAGAAGGTATTGCCGATAAGGCTTGCAATGCTTTGTTGGTGAAATTAAACCAGATCGGGAGTGTGTCGGAAACTCTAAATGCCATGCATTTGTCCGAGCAAGCAGGCTGGAAAAATATCGTGTCTCACCGCAGTGGTGAAACTGAAGATACTTTCATCGCCCACTTGGTAGTAGGTACAGGTGCTGGCCAAATTAAATCAGGCGCACCTAGCCGTAGCGAACGCACGTGCAAGTATAATGAGTTGATGAGAATTGAAGAGACACTGGGGTAAATAACAAACCACAAACGTACACAAACAAATAACAAATTCCAAACTTGAATTAAGGAATCATTAACTTGAGAAGTTTAGAATGAAGTTATGTACGACCTAGAGAAGAGACTATTCGAGTTTAATAAGAGCATACAGAGATTAACTTCAGCACTTCCACAGAATAAAACTAACGAAGTATATCTTGGTCAGCTAGTCAGGTCTGCGTCATCAATTGGAGCAAACTACATTGAGGCTAACGAGGCTGTGAGTAAGAAAGACTTCCGATATCGTATTTTCATTTCGCGCAAGGAAGCAAAAGAAACATCTTATTGGCTAAACTTGCTTCTAGAATTCAATCCGAGCAATCAGGATGAGTTAGGAGAGAATATTGATGAGGTTGTGCAACTAAGAAAAATTCTCGCAGCGATTTACAATAAATCCAAGTGAGTTCCCAGTTTGTTCTGTTTGGAGATTTGGAAGTTGTTTGTGGTTTGTTATTTGTGATTTAGTTCTATCCTACTCGATAGCCGAAACCGCGAATGGTTTTGATCACCGGATTGCCCGTGTGTTCTTCTAGTTTCTTGCGCAGCTTGCCGATATACACAGCCACCAGATTGATGCTCATTTCGTAAGGATCTTCCCAGATCATGTTGGCAATGCGATCCTTGTCCAAAGTGATACCTTGGTGTCTGCCGAGAAATTCTAGAATCTGGAATTCAGTTAAAGATAGAGGAATTTCTTTCTCGTTAAACAACACATTTTTGTGATCGACGTCGATCACTAAACCATCGATTTCGATCCTCTCAGAGTGCTCAACTACTTTGCGACGCAGAAGGGCTTTGATACGCGCTAACAACTCCGCCGGCTCGAAAGGTTTGGTCAGATAATCATCTCCACCAGCTTCAAATCCTTTGATCTTGTCTGCCAAACTATCGCGTACGGTCAGGAACAAAATTGGAGTGTCAGCACGGTACGCGCGAATTCGCTTTGCGGCCTCGTAGCCATCAATATTCGGCAAATTTACGTCGACTACAAATAGGTCAAATTCTTCAGTAGAAATTATTTGCAGAGCTTCTAGCGGGTCTTCAAATCCACGCACGATATACTTATCTTCTATTAATAAGCGCTTCAGCGTATACAGTAAACTTTTGGAATCTTCAATAATGCATATTTTCATAGTTGTACATTATAAATGTTATATCGCTCTTATGGAAGGATTATAACAACAAAGTTAAATTATGTATATAAGGCGGTATATATCGCCAATCAAGCTGGTTTACGTGGGATTGAAATTTGCGTGTTTTAATTCAAAAGTTTTATATTTTATTCACCTGCACATGCAGACCTCATACAGCACTGCCCCCGGGTTAGTTTTGCGGATACGGGAACAAATTGCGGAGGCCCAGACTCGTATAGAGCAAATCAACCATGCTCTGTTCGAGAAGACAGGAGACCGCTTCGAGGATACCTTAGCTGCGGTCAACGCTGACGACATCAGGTCGTACTGGGAGTCTAAGTTGGTGGAGTTGCAAGAGATGCTGGAAGAATATACTTCCGGTAGCTTGAGTACTCGCGCTGGCTCTGTCGCTTGTGGCGACCAGGTAGAGCTGCGGCGAATTATTGACCGGACTCGGTTTGAGTTCAGGTTAATAGACAAGGTGGAGCTGTTTCCAGATGAGCGGTGTGTGTCCATCGAGTCGCCGTTAGGTAGAGCCCTACTGGGTAAGGGCAAGGGAGAACACATTACTGTGGAAACTCCATTGGGTATCCAGGAATATCAAATTGTCAACGTGGTTGCGGGAGTCGGGGATTGCTGAGCTAAACCTCTTGCTTGCTACTTTTAACACCTGCTGTCTGTTTTGCCCCTAATAATTGTTCGAGTCCCTTAATCAGGGTACGGTTAGGATCGAGGTTGGACTTTACTGCGGTATAGTCTGCCCATGGCTGATCATCCTCTAGGATGGTGTAAGCGACGATCTTAATCTCGGGAGCAGCGATTTTCAACGCGGCGGCAATTTGCTCACCTTCGTTGTGCTCGCGGTCGAGCATAGTATCGATGATGGCAACGTCCGGTAGAAGCTTTTTGTCTTCGACCTGCTTTACCAGCTCATCAGCTTGCTTGAGATTGGCGGCATATTTGTTCAGCTCTAATCCTAAGTCATATAGGATCAATCCCGCTACGGCTCTGTAAAAGTCTTCGGTTTCAAATTGAATTATGTACGGTTTAGTTTCGTTTGCCATGTGGAGAGTATAACCTAGCAAATATCAAATTCCAAATAACAAAATACAAATAAGTTCCAAGTTACAACGCTTGGCGACTGGTATTTGGGATTTATTTGGCGTTTGTTGCTTGAAGCTTGGAACTTACTGTTATTGCCATTCCTTAAGCGCATTGCTCATAGTTGTGTAGACCAACGGGCCCTTGTCTTTGGCGTAGCTGAACTTGTCAGTTTCGAGGAATAGCTTGATTAGCTTGGGCTGGTCAGTGTCAAACCAATCGGGGTGGCTGAGGTATGTGACCAACTTAGCCTGTGTGAGAATCTCACCGGGTGTGTAGTTGGCGTAGAAGCGACTGATTAAATCATCGGCGCTGAACCAATAAGAGTCATTTCCATTGTCCGGCATTTCCCACAGATTGAAGTTCGGAGCTGGTGCGGGTGAGTTCTGATTGGTAGTCGATGGCTGATAAGGTTGGGTCGTGTGGTCCAAATGCCATGGTCCTGGTTGTGCTGCTTCTGGTTGATCGGGTGGAAATGCGTAAGTTTCCCGGCCGGAAGAATCGTAGGCGAACCCACTGTCATTGAGAGCTTTCAGGGTGTCCAAATCTGCATACCAACCGCCAGCCCGGAACCCAGTAGGTTTAGGCAAACCATTGCTGGCCAGTTCATCCATGGACCACTTCAGAATCTTAGTCATTTCCGCGGCACTGTAGTTAGTAGTTAGAGCTCCATAGCCATCGGTACCATTTCCCCAATGTGGATCATTGTGTGGCGTGACACCAGCAGCTTGCACGAGATCAGTGTACATGTGCAAGTGCAGGGCTAATTCGTCGTGATTGATCAATTCTCTGGCTTTAACCCAATTTGTGATCTGACCCCGACGCAAACTGGACAAAGTGGTATCGATGTAAATTCTAGGATTAAAGAATTGAGTCAACGGGATTTGAAACTGATTAGCGATCTTATTAATTGAGGTAAGGTAGCTATCGAGAATACTCTTGTCGTCCCAGTCGATAGTCCAGGCCACAAACACGGGAGCGCTGACCATAGAATACACTGTTGGACCACGGTAGAACTGTCCGTTGTGCTGTACCACCAAGAACACTCCCTGACTGCCAGTAGGCAATTGACCGAGATTTAGATTTACAGGGTTAGTCCACACATTAGTGATTTGGACTTGATTCAGTTTTTGATCGCCAGCTCGCACATAGTAAAGTTGGTCGCCAGACTGCCAGATACTGCTGTCGATTTTCAAGCTGGCTTGCATCTGCGCGCCAGCTTTGTACAGCAGCACCCAATACTTGGTAGGCTGCAAACTTATTTGAGGCTGCTGATCATCACTAGCTGTGATTGGGGTGCCGGTCTGACTTTGCAGTGTCGGGTCGGTAGTTGGTTTGAGATTCGGCTGCTTATCATTGAAATATAGGAAATAGGTGGCAGTAGAATATTTGCTGGTATCGAACTTAATGCTGGCATGGGCTGTATTTACGGCAGTTAACACGTAGGGAATAGTGTAAGCCTGACTGCCTGCTTGGGCGATGACAGCCAGGTCGCTTCCGTCTGCTTGCGATTGATTTGCATCCACCAGCTCCTGGTGATCAAAATTGTAGGTGACAACTGCTGTAGTAGTAGAGGTGAAGTTTAATTTCCGGCGTAAGCTGTAGTCGGTTTGTGTCCACGGTTCTGAAGTGGTGGCAATTGCTGATGGCACGTTGGAGTAACTGAAACTTTCTCCGGATAATTGATTTTGCTGATAGGCAAAAAATAGTACTGCGCCTACGATTACGGCGGAGAGTACGAAGAATTTCAGGCTGTTATTGCGTTTACGGCGTCTGCGATACATAGCGAATTAGGCAAAGGCTTTTTAGTACTGAAAGTATCTCACGCAGATTGGTTTTTAGGCAAATTGAGTTATCTAGGATTTATTTAGTTATGTGTGTATACTGAAGTTGTATTTTTGTGACTAAATTATGTCCCTTCACGGCGAATCCAGTGAACAACGCGAGGCCTTTGATAGAAAGGCTCTGGCTGCGGCGATTGAACGAATTTACTTCACTAGCGGCACCGAGTATCTTACTCCAGAAGAAATATCCATAAGTTTAGAAGCAGCCTTTCCTCAGGGTGTAGATTTCTTTAGAGCGAAAATGGCAGGCATGGATGCTGCTGGCTACGAGACTTATGTAGAGATATTACGTATGCTGGGTATCAGTATGCAAGAATTGGCAGCTCCAGAAGTGATCTCTTCGCAAGACCTTTATTCCAAGTTAAACCAAGGTTATTCAAACCTTGCACACCAGTTTTCTGGAGTACATATCGGCGATGTGGATTTATCTACATATGCAGAGGATATGAATCTTATAGCTGACAGAATCAAAGATGACTTGCCTCAGCATCAAGAGTATTTAGCGGCCCATCAAATTTCCACTCTCACTCTGGAGGAAACTTTACAATCTTTAGAGAATATTGGTCTATACCTTCAAGCTGCGCAGCAGGTCGTTTTAGACATGAATGAACTAATAGTTATTGGAGGGCAGCTAAATGAAAAGTTTGACCTAGATACAAAGTTTGATGATATCGTGGTTCGCGCAATAAACTCATTGGCTCCCGAAAATGCCCAGGACAAGGACGAACTAATGCTGGTAGGGAAGAAATTGTCACAGTTAGGTTGGCATATGGGCGAGCTACTAGAGGCAACGACGCAAGCGAATGGAACTGATGGCGTCTCCAAGATAATAAGCTCCTGGCACGTAAATGTAGTTAACCATGATATCGAAAAAAAGTGGCGACGTACCCAATACCTCAATCTGGCTTTGGGCTTATCCAGCTTATCAACCATGGCAAGCATTACCTTGCATTTAGTAGACGAAGATAAGCAGCCGACGCATCTTACAACT
>CAYXSB010000061.1:0-5826 GCA_964466865.1 uncultured Candidatus Saccharibacteria bacterium | reverse complement strand
GTCGCTATTGGCGATAAAGAAAGCGATCAAGACTTCTTCCCGCTATCTGTCGAATACATTGAAAAAATGTATGCTGGCGGACTTATTTCTGGTTCACGATTTCTAAAGCGCGAGGGTTTCCCAAGCGAAGAAGCTATCGTACGTGCACGTCAGGTGGACCATTCCGTTCGTACATTATTCCCCAAGGGTTTCAAATTCCCAGTGTCTGTGGTGATCACCGTCATGGCTTATGACGGCATAAATGATCCAGCTGGATTAACCGTATTGGGTGCATCCGCTGCATTATCCATTTCTGGTGCTCCGTTCTTTGGACCGGCTGCTAGCGTGGTTGTAGGCGTGCATGCTGATGGCACTGTAGAAGTGAATCCAGTAGTGCATACTGAAGATCTGATGGCAGAATTCGAATTGTCTGCAACTAACGGCAGATTGTTGAACATTGAAGGTTGGGGTAAAGAAGTTACCGAAGATAAGATGGACGAAGTTCTAGACAAAGCTCTAGAGCACATCAAGATTCTGAATGATTCTCAGGCAGAATTTGCCAAAGATATCGCCAAGCCAATGATGGCTTATTCTAAGCTGCCAGTAGCAGAAGAGCTGATCCATAAAGTAATGGATGAAAAAGCTGATGAATTAAAGGCTGGTATGTTTGTGGACGAGAAGTCTGACCGTAACGCGGTGTTGGCCAAAGTCAAAAAGGACTTGAAGGCTGAGCAAGCTGGCAAAGAGAAAGAAGACGCCATCAGCGACATGGATATCGAAAAGGTCGTAGAGTACGTCGCTCGCAAGCTGATGCGCAAGAGCATCTTGGAAGAGGGCAAACGTTTCTCCAAGCGTGGTTTAGAAGAGATTCGAGAATTAAGTGCTGAAGTTGACGTATTGCCAACAGTACACGGATCCGCATTATTCAACCGCGGATTAACTCAAGCATTGTCTATTGTGACCTTAGGTTCTACTCGTGTCAGCCAAGTGCTGGAAGACATGGAAGGTGAGCACACCAAAGGCTTCATGCATCACTACAACATGCCAGGATTTGCTACCGGTGAGGCTAGCAAATATCAATACAAACCAGGCCGTCGTGAGATTGGTCATGGTGCCATCGGCGAGAATGCTTTGAAGAATATCATTGCCGGACAAGATACTTTCCCTTACACCATTCGTGCAGTTTCAGAAGTGATGGGCGGAAACGGCTCAACTTCGATGGCCGCAACCTGTGCATCTAGCATGGCGTTGATGGCAGCTGGTGTGCCGATGAAGAGCGCAGTCGGCGGAATCGGTGTCGGCTTGATTACTGAAGATGATAACGAAGACAACTACAAATTGTTGCTAGATATTGAAGGTGCTGAAGATTTCTATGGTGACATGGACTTCAAAGTTACCGGAACTACCAACGGCATTACTGCAATTCAGTTTGAAACCAAACTGAAAGGTGTACGTCCTGACATGCTGAAGCAAGCTTTACGCTTGGCTCAGAAAGGTCGTGCTCAAGTAATCGAAGTCATGAACAGCGCAATTGCTGAGTCACGTAAGGAAGTTTCATCCAACGCTCCTCGTGTCGAGATCATCATGATCAACCCAGCCAAGATTGGCGAATTGATCGGACCAGGCGGTAAAGTAATTCGCGGTATTGTCGAAGAAGGCAATACAATGGCGAATGGCCAATTGGAAATCGATGTAAACGATGAAGGTAAAGTCACTATCACTGCTGTCAGCAAGGAGCAGCGCGACTTCGCTGTAAATATCGTTAAGTCGATTACTGAAGAGCCTGAGATCGGAACTGTATACACTGGTATCATCGATAAGGTAATGCCATACGGAGCTTTCGTAGACATAAATAATGCGATTTCCGGATTGATTCATGTATCAGAGTTGGCAGATGGATTTGTCAAAGACCCAAGCACTGTGGTTAAGGAAGGCCAGGAAGTAAAAGTAAAGCTGATCAAGATTGAGAATGGCAAGTTAAGCTTCTCTATCAAGCAGGCTCAACCTCGTACTGCCGCTCCGATGCCTAGTCGTAATCGTGATGAAGATCAGGATGAGGATAGACAACCATCAAAAGGCTTTAAGCAGATAGATTAGTTCAGCAGCGAAGTACGGCCAGGTAGACCAACTTGACCATGTGGGCCAATTGGTCTGCTTGGTCAACTTTGGTCTATTTTGCTGTATGATGTGGCATATTAACTCCGTTTATGGACAAAGTACTTGCCCGAATTGTATCCACGCTCACTTCACCAGCACTAATATTGCCGGTAGCAATATTTGCGTTAGTAGCCAATGCCGACTTTACCCAAGCTTCCTCAGCTCTGATTTTCCTAATAGTGGGAGGCGTGCCACCTTTACTGCTGAATGTATATCAATATTTCCACGAGAGTGATGACGAAGTAGAACCCGGCCGTTCCGCCCGGGAAGCGATATACCTGGTAGCAGTATTCTCATTTGTCCTCGATACCATTATATTCGGCAGCGACATCATGCCGAGCGGATTTTGGGCGAATATGGCGATGATCATGGCCATATTCTTTGCGACTGCTTACCTGGCAAACAAATACATCGATAAATTCAGTATGCATGTGGCGATGTACGGATTTACGGTGATGCTGCTGGTAGGTAAGGTGAACACAACCTTGGCGCTTTTGTTCTTAGCGATACCGATAATTATTTGGGCGCGCATCACTTTGCAAAAGCATACCTGGCTGCAGGTTTTACTGGGCTTGGCTATTGGCTTGGCGATCGGTTTGCTGGCCTGGTCCCTTTAGGCTACAATTGTCGGCGACAAACCTGATGGAATGTTATACCCAATTGTGATTTTTCTCATATGACTGCATCTGTACGTGTGCGGCAAACAATCAAGAGTTTGACCGACTTGTTGTCCAAGGAGCAAACCGAGATCATGAAGATTGCAGGCTTGTTGATGGTGCCGTCGTTGCTGACGAAGCTGACAGGTCAGGTCTTCTACGTATTGATGGCGACGCAGCTCGGCACTCAGCAACCTCTACGTGATTTCCAGCTAGCAAATACTTTGCCAGAAATGTTGGCAAACATCTTACTGACGGGAGCTATCAGCACTTTGGTGATCCCACTGTTGATTGAAAGCCGTGAGAAAGATGGTGAAAAGAAATTTCTGCATCTGTACAACAACTTCCTGAACTTAGCGATGTTGTTGTTTATTTTTGTGAGTTTGATAATTATTCTGTTTGGTGATCAGCTTTTCCCCTTAGTTCTCCAGTATATTATTCGTCCGGCAGCGGCCGACTATCCTAGCGCCCAAAGCATTAGCAACATTGTCTCGATGATGAAGTTCTTGATGTTGCCGGAGTTAATTCTGGGAATTAGCTCTTTTGTGTCCAGCGGTCTAAACGTATACAACCGTTTCTTTGTGCCGCAGTTAGCACCGCTGTTTTATAACCTAGGTAGAATCTTTGGCGTATTTGCCTTGTTGCCATTGATGGACAAGAGCCCGTGGGCTTTGGTTTACGGTGTGCTAATCGGTGCAGTATTACATTTGGTAATTCAGCTACCGCTGGTGCGAATGTTGAACATTAAATACGAGGTGGTGGTGAATCTGGAAGATCAATATGTCCGGAAATTTATCCGTACGTCGGCACCGCGGGTAGTGGCCTATGCTGCCGATACTATTAGCTTCGCGCTGAGTCAGTTTATTGCATCAGGGCTGGGCGAAGCCGCGATCTCTGTGTTTATCTACGCCAATGCGATTGCGTTAGTTATCCCGGCCATATTTGGATATCCATTCTCGGTAGCATCGTTCCCAACGCTATCAGCTATGTACACTCGCAAGGATTTTGACGGTATGAACCAAATTATTACCCAGACTATAAACCAGATCTTCTTTCTGTCGATCCCGTTTGTACTGGCAATTATGATTTTGCGTTTGCCGATTGTGCGTTTGGCTTATGGATTGCTACCAAATACGGAATTCCGGCGCGACGATACTACGATGGTCGCTTGGACAATCCTATTCTTCTCATTTGGCGTGGTATTTACCGCGGCGCAGTGGTACATGTACCGAATTTTCTACGTAGCTAAAAATACATATATCCCGTTGATGATCGCGACGTTGTCGTTGGTAGTAACTTATGTGCTGAGTATTCTGTTTGCCAACGTGATGAGCCACAGCGATGTACTGTCGTTTAGCGCTATTGATGTTCTGAGTTTACAAAATTGGCTGACTAGGGGAAGTGGCAATGCTGCTGTGGGCGGAGTAGCGCTGGCGATAAGCGTCGTCAGTATCTATGAATTCTTCTTGCTGGTCTGGCTGATCCATAAGTTTGTAGTTAAGATTAATTTCCGGCATTTATACAGTGAATTGTTCCGCAAGATCCTGCCGACTGTAGTTTCTGGCACATTGATGTATTTCATGTACAAAACTTGGGACATTCTCACATTCCCAATTGATGCCAAGCCAGGTTTCACTGGATCTACAACTTTGAACTTGTTTATTCTCACTTCCATCACGGTATTCACCTCGTTTATGGTTTACTACCTATTGTGCTTCTTGGTGCAGGTGGAGGATTTGAAGATCTTACGAAGGTTCCTCAACCCGTTGTTCCGCCTGGGAGGATTCTCCATAAAGTAATATAATGACTTAACTTTAGATTTAGACTATGGCTGCAGACGGTGAATTACCAGCATTGCCTTCCGAGGCTGAGGTGGAGAAGCAGACGGCGGAAGATGTAAAAGAGGAACAACAGCTAGCTCCAGCTGGTCCTCCTGATGGATTACCGGTGCTACCTGTAGCTGAGACCCCAAAGCCTGAAGCCGAAGTTGTACCTCCTGTAGTTAAACCCGAGCCTTTAGCAATAAAAACTATGCCAAAAAAGATTGAGCCTAAGACGCCACAACCTGAACCGCAAAAGGTGATGGTAGAAACCAAACCTCAGAAAGTAGTGGTAGAGCATACGAGGCGTGGTATCGGCTGTAGCTGTCGTACGATTAGCTGCACCGGATGTCTCATTATCGTGGCTTTAATCGTCGCCATAATTTACATAGTCATCGCTAGACCACCGGCGATTGTGAACCCTATCAAAGTTTGGTTGAATGACGGCCTGCAAGCTACTATTAACGAAGGCACCACACCGGAAGCAGCATTGGCTGCTTGGACAGCACAAGGCACTAACTTCAAAGTTGGCGACAATGATCTAGTAGTGAAGCAAGACGAATTGCGGGCGTTGATTCAATCTAAAGTAGGAAATGTGAATGCCATAAATGTACAAATCCTGTCAGGCAAAATCAAGCTATACGTAAATGGGGATACCAATACCGATGTCCCACTGTGGCTGGTCGGCGAAATAGCTTCGGAAGATGGTCAGCACTTGCATCTTACAAAGTTAGGCACGGAGCGGATAGGTCTTCCGACATTCATGAACGACTTCCTCACCCGGGTAATATTCTCGGTTCTGAATTTGGCGGGAAATAAGCAGGCCAGCTCTGATGATTTGATTAGCGCAGTTTTGCCTTTGCCTAGCACCATACAGCTAAAGTCCCTGAAAATGGAACCTGGAGTTCTTACCATCACACTGCACCTGGACTCCGGGCTGGAAAATATCTTCACCCAGCAATAAATGTTCAAACTGTTCGCCGGCGATGATACCTTCGCCTCATATGCAGCTGCGCGTGAGTACGCTGACGCGTTAGCAACTAAGACCAACCTTGAGTTGGTAATTGTTGATGGCGATGATTTAGCTTCCCCAGCAGATTTGTTGCAGCCACTAGAAAGCATGTCGCTGTTTGATTCCGGCAAAGTAGTCTTGGCCAAACGGTTGCCGGCTAACGCCAAGATTTCTCGGTTTGTGGAGGACAATCTAAGTAGCT
>CAYXSB010000060.1:0-5847 GCA_964466865.1 uncultured Candidatus Saccharibacteria bacterium | reverse complement strand
TACCTCCTTGATATAGACGTGCTAGTTATAACATTAGCTGTGAAAAGTGTATATGCTGATTTTGAAGTTGAGAAAAACGAAGTCAATATCGGGGTGGCGGGACTTGAACCCACAACCTTACGCACCCCATGCGTACATTCTAGCCAATTGAACTACACCCCGATAAGGTATTTATATTTTGTGTTTTAGAGCATAGCAGCCTAGCCTCAGCCAGAGGCTGATCCGCCGTTGGCGGAAATTGAACTACACCCCGATGCTGGAAGCGTAGAATTATAACTCACCAGATGTGACATACAAATTAAATTTATTTTGCTGTGATAATATTTTCTGCGGTTAACCAGTTTTAGAAAGGAGCAGGGATGTGCCCCTCCATTTGGTCGATGTAGTGAGAAACCGGCGGGCCGGAGTCATGTTTGTGCTAGCTACAGGTAATTGTGTAAACGATGATCTGACTAGTTTGGCACAGAAGTTAGCTGCCTCTGAAACTCAATTGACGACGACGTTGATTGTGGATATCAGGCATCTGACGGGCGTGCCATCCGACCTTGATGGTTTTGTCCGTGACATTGTCTCCTACAGCTACACCTCTAATTGCGGACGTGTCGTGTTTGTTGCCGGAACGCAGGCCCTCGCCAGATTAAAGCATTTAGCTGACATTGGCCAGGGTCGGGCATTTGCAGTAGGTGAGGTGTCTGAGGCTTACAACCTCAGCCAGAAAAATTCCGCAGTTGCAGTTGGTTAGCCGCCGTCTCCCTGCTTGGAGCAGGGAGATTGTTTGACAAAAACCCTGGTGGAAGATAACATCGCCTAACTTGGTATATCCAAGTGATCATTTAACAGAGTTTGTGCAGAAGTGCATGACGACTTGCCCCACCAGTAATTACTGATTACTGATGGGGCATAGTAGACGGGTCTTGGCCTGTCTTACAAGTTGTCTGCCCGACTGCCCTGCGTCCATGACGCGAACTCATATTCAGCTCAGGATAGACCAAGTTTGTCTGCTTGCCGCTCCTTTCTAAGGTAAACGCTGCCACCGTATCGGTATCGCAGGTCCTCCTAAGGCATGAGAAGCACAGATTCCAGCAAACAGGTTAGTCGGGTAGGAGCTGAAGAGAAGCGTCCGTAAAATACGGACGCTTTTTTATAGGCTAAATTTCTCCCAGTAAATTTGATTAGAAGGTACTGCCGCTGATTCTAGATCCTTGCGTAGGCCTTTCATCATTGGCTTTGGTCCGCAGATGAAGAAGTCATAATCGGCAAGATTCCCGGACACATACTTTTTGATTCTCTCCATATCGATATGCCCTTGCTCCCCAATGTAATCTTTGTCGCGACTGATGATATTGACCACATGAAATTGCGAATTCACTTTGGCTGTGGCTGTGATTAGGTCAGCATACGCAACGTCAGCCAAGTTCTGATTGCCATAGAGCAGAGTGACTTGTTTCTGCCAGCCCTGCTGCAGTTTTTCAATTAACCTTACAAACGGCGTAATTCCGATACCAGCAATTAACAATACGATGGGACGATTGGTAGTGTAGGCTTCTTGTGTAAATACACCGTAAGGACCATCGATCCAAATTTCATCACCGACTTTAGTATCTTGGATGGTGCAGCTGAAAGGACCTGAACACTTGGGTGTGATGGAGATGATATGTGTATTCGAGTTATATTGAGAAATGGTAAACGGGTGAGTTTCTTTATTGCGTAAAGGGTGAAAATATAAGAACTGTCCGGGTTCAGGAGTAATATATTTACTTACCGGAGACATATCAATTTGCGTAACGTCATCCAGCACTTTATGCACATTTATCACTTTATAGGGTTTGCGATTGAATCCAAAGTACTTAAAAAAGACGAACCGATAAAGTAAAACCAAGATTACAATCACTGAGATGAAGTACCAGTAGTAGCGAAGGTTGGTTCCGATCAATGTGGTCCCAATCGTAAGGCTATGCAGCAATACCAAAGGCAAAATTATCAGGTTGAAAACATGAATCCGCTTCCACCACCGGAAAGATATCTTCTCGCGAAGAATTGCGCTGGTGAACCAGGTGATGCTGAGGATGGTAAAAGCGATTTCTCCTAAGTCTTTAAACTGATCAAACCGCGTAGCTGCAGTAATTGGAAACGCCAGGTTTATTCCCTGTGACAGATAGTAGATGAACACAAACGTAGGATGAATCGCAATCACCAGAAACCCGTACATCCCGATCTTCTGATGCAGACTGTTCACCCAGATTAAATCAGGTACTAATTTCGACACCAGAGCCCGCACACCCATCAAATACTGCCAGGTAAGTAGAACCACACCAAGCATGGCGCACAGCAAGGCTATAAAGTAGACCGCGGTGTCGAGGTTAGTGAGATAGCTATAGTTCAGGAATAGAAATATGGGCAAATAGCTTGCCAACATTATTCCCAGAAATATGCGTTTGCGAGTCTGCAGATTCATGAATTGAAAGTAATTTAAGGTATTCTATCAGATTGGGCAGTAGGTTATTATGTCGCAGCATTAATAATTTCTCATGCAGCAAATCCCGGTGAGCGTGTTCTGCGGCTATCTCGGAAGCGGTAAAACTACAATTATTCTCAACTTGATAAAGCAGCTTGACCCTAGTTACAAAGTCGTGTGGCTGAAAAACGAGTATGGCGATATCAGCATTGATTCGGAGCTAGCGCACGAGAGTAATATCCAAGTTAAGGAGATGCTGAACGGATGCTTGTGCTGTGTACTGGTGGGGAAGCTGAAGAATGCATTGTTGGAGATCTTGGAACAATACCAGCCTGATCGCATTATTATTGAGACATCTGGAACCGCATATCCTTTACCTATAGTGCTAGAAGTAAATTCTATAGATAAACTACTACTTGACGGCGTAGTCTATGTGATTGACGCTTTAAATTTCAAGGGATACAAGTATAAAGACTATGTCGCGAAGCTTCAAGCAGCTTACACCGACCTGGTGATAGTTAATAAAACAGATCTTGTCAGTATGGATGATTTGGAGAAAGTATTAGACGAAGTATATGAGCTAAATCCAACTACGCCTAAAGTGCGTACAGGAGATGGCATGATAGATAAGGATGTGTTGATAGGACTAGACTCTAGATTGGTAGACATCAAAGACTGGCCGCTAGGTTACGACAAACATGAGCATAGGCATGAGGACGAAGTAGAGACGGTAGAGTTCATAGACGAACACACCTATGACCCGCGCAAGCTGGAGACACTACTACTGCCGCTAAAGAGCCGTGACTTCATTCGTATTAAAGGCGTGGTCAAAACTCCAGAAGGGTATCAGCTGTTAAATTGGGTGTACGGCCGCCTACAATGGCTGACGTTAAACAAGTACTCTGGCCCCACAAAGTTAGTGTTTATGGGTACGCACATCAATAATGAAAAAACTCAACTCTCTACTCTCTTATCACAAAGTAGAGTAGACCACTCCTCTGCTTCTTGATATCATCTACTACTTTACGTCGTAGATATGGAATTAGAATTCTTGCGTCGCTTCAACCTCAACTCGTATGATCTAAAAGCTTTAGAATATCTGATTGCCACCGGGCAGGCAGCAGCTGCCGTAGTAGCAAGGGAGAATGAAATTCCCACCAGTAAGATTTATGCTGCTTTAGAAAAGCTAGAAGGCTTAGGCTTGGTTAGATTGGAAAACAGTAATCCGAAAATCTACGCACTGGTAGAAGAGACTCAACTACTGAGTACTCTGGCGCAACTTCAACAGCAGGATAACGCTGGCTTTAGTCAGCGCTTGGAACAGCTATCTCGAGATATGGCTACGGCTGGAAGTGGACGAACTAAGTCAGACACCGCAATTTTGGTAGCAGAATCATACTCTCAGTATCTGGAAAAGCACTTACCGCGAGTGGCAGACGCTAAGCAGAACGTGTATACGTTCTGGCAATCCTTTCAGACAGAAGATCAATACATCGATCGCACCTATTTGCCGTTATTCTTTGGTAAACACGGCCTACAACATTTGTTGCTCACCAACCATCCAGTCGATGCTGCGCATCCAGTGCGTAAACAAATAGAATCTCGCGTCAGCCAATCCAGTGTCGGCAGCAACTTTCACTTGTGGGACGGCAAGTTTGTGCTTATGACAATTGGCAACAAATACAGCGGAATTTTGGGCAGCATACTGGTCCAGGACGCACAGCTGTATTCGCAGATGACAGATGGCTTCATGCAGGAGTGGTTCATGGCGGAAGCGGCTTAAAACGCGAAATTCCCATAAGAAAGGAGCGTCTCGATGACGCTCCTTAGTGATCAGGCAGAGGTTACTGTTATGACAGTGAGCTTGGCAATGTTGCCCTCTTCGCCTTCCAGATCAGTCCACCACTTAGTGGTGGCACCGATTTTGGTGCCTTCCAGCACCAACCATGGGATGAGATTGGCATCTAGCGGGTTGAATATGCAGTCCAAATTATAGACGTTCTCCATATAGTCTTGCCCAATGCTGACTGAGTCTATCTTCCTAAGGACAGTCGCATCCAATATTTCCCGCTTTCGCCACAAGGTTACTTGCACCTTCTGGCCGACTACAAATTCCATCATAACTCCCTTCCGTTAGGTCAGAAGATTATATCATCCAATATGGAATGGTTAGCAAAAATTTATGCTTCGAAGTCGCGACGGCGAAATACCCAGGCAGAAACTATGAAAGAGGCAAGAGCTACTATAGCCAGCGCTACTATATGAGTCGCCGAGAACTCGTGTGTAAGCTTGATATCAAGCGCTCCGATGTAGTGAAATGGTGTCAGGAATTGGATGAAGCTAGGTAATCCCGGCAAGGCACTAATGATATCGATAATCCAGAAGCCAAATACGGCGCCTATTCCTAACAGAAACGCCTGACTGTCATTTAGCAATAGACTGAGAAATTGGCCCAAACCTAGGAAGATCAATTGCATCAGCCATGCTGTCGCAAAGATGACTATGAAGAATCTTGGTGATGCACTGTGATCAGAGGTTAACGTGCGAGTGACGATAAAAGTAATTGCTGCCATGGCTGTATTTCCAGCCAACAGTAGGGCGATAGCAGCTACGGTCTTAGAGATGTAGATCTGCATTCTGGACAACGGTTTGGTGACTAGGAATGTGATAGTACGATTGGAAATCTCTTTGCCGATAGTCGTTGAACCCAAGTAAACCGCTAATGTGCAGAAAGCCAATAGGAACAAGCTTAAGTCTTCACTACTGAAATAGCCTTCGATTGTGGAATACGTGTCGTTGTTAATGTTGAACGCCTTCAGAAGTTCAGTGGGCATAGTGTTGAGTATGCCTGTGAACGAGGCTTGTTGGGCACGGATAGTATCAAATAACGCCAACGTAATCATAATTAAGATCGCAAATATCAAAGTCCAAATGACTACCAGTTTGAGATTAATTTTGAATTCAGTTTTTAGTATTACTAAGTTAATCATATATTGATTCATTTTTTTGTGATTTGTTATTTGCCTGCCTGTCGGCAGACAGGGTGCTTGTCATTTCTAAGCGTATTCTTCTAAGAACATATCTTCCAGACTGCTACGCTCTAAATAGAAATCGTAACGGTTGTGTTTAACTAAAAGTTCGATTACTGGTTTGGTATCAGTAGCGTATATTACTGTTTCTTTGCCTGATTCATCTAAGTTGCGCACACTCGGCAGTTTACGTAGCGCTTTAGCCAAATCATCAGGCAGATTTTCCAAGCGGAAAGTTTTAAGAGCCTTGGCGAGAATGTTGCTGGTAGTATCTTGCAGGATAATTCTCCCGTCTTTGATCATGATGATGCGATCGCAGATTTGCTGGACCTCGGAGAGCACGTGGGATGACAAAAATACCGT
>CAYXSB010000059.1:0-5965 GCA_964466865.1 uncultured Candidatus Saccharibacteria bacterium | reverse complement strand
GCGGCTATTTCTTTGATGTCATAAATTTCGGCACCAGTCGGAAAGTCGGGTCCCTTGATGTGTTCCACGAGTTGATCGATATCGACTTGCGAGTCTATTTCCGGGAACCGGTTCTTTGGTAACAGTTCGAGGTCAGCAATAGTCTTAACTTGTTCGTCATAATTAACTTTTGCAACTTTCTCGCTGTATTCGCTTTTACCGAGGCTGATCAGCTTCAAGGTGGCATCTACTACCTCTCCCAAATTGTGGGGAGGAATCTTGGTAGCCATACCTACAGCGATACCCTCTGCTCCGTTGACCAATAGATTTGGCAACATTGCTGGCAATACGCTCGGCTCAATTTCTAGACCATCATAGTTAGGAATAAAGTCGACAGTATTTCTGTCTAAGTCATTGAGGAGTTCAGTTGAGTTCTTGTGTAGACGAGCTTCAATATAACGCATGGCAGCATGAGGGTCGCCATCGATAGAACCAAAGTTACCTTGACCTTCGATCAACGGGTAACGCATGTTCCACTCTTGAGCTTGACGTACCAAAGCATCTAATACTGAAGCTTCACCATGCGGGTGGTATTTACCGATAACTTCACCGACAATTCTGGCCACTTTCTTGTTGGCGGTGCCAGGATGAATTCCCATTTTATCCATGGCATAGAGGATGCGGCGTTGCACTGGCTTCAAACCATCACGCACATCAGGCAACGCACGAGCCACAATTACGCTCATGGAGTAGTTGATATAGGAAGTGGAAAGTTCGGTTACAATTTCCTGATCTTGAATTTTGTCCTTGGTTAGTACTGACATCTAAATATATATTACAAATCTAATTCTGCTTCTTTACTGTGAGCTTGAATGTAACGCTTACGAGGAGCGACGTCTTCACCCATCAGGATCTCAAACATCTTGTTCGCCTCTTCTGCGTCTGACACCATTACTCTTTTTAGTACACGAATATTCGGATCCATAGTTGTATCCCACAGTTCTTGAGCGTTCATTTCTCCTAAACCTTTGAACCGGCTGATCTTAGGAGTAGCTTTATGTTTCTTAGTTTTTAGCAGTAACTGCAGCTCTGCATCATCTTGTACCCAGACTACTTCATTTACTCCGTAAGCTACTTTATATAGAGGTGGCTGCGCAATGTATAGATAACCATTGTCGACAATTGGTCTCAGATGACGGAAGAACATGGTCATTAACAATGTGCGAATATGTGCTCCGTCGACATCAGCATCAGCCATGATGATCACTTTATGATAGCGAAGTCGGGATAGATCCATGGTGTCGCCGATACCACTACCCAAAGCCTTCACCAAGTCAGACATTTCTTCATTGGCTAGTACTTTATCAATGCGGTATTTCTCTGGATTTATTGGCTTTCCACGCAGCGGGAATATAGCTTGGGTCTCACGATCGCGTCCACCTTTGGCGGAACCACCGGCGGAGTCTCCTTCAACTAAGTAAAGTTCGCTAGCGGCAGGATCCTTAGTATTACAGTCGGCAAGCTTGCCTGGCAGACCGCCGCCTTCAAGCGCGCCCTTACGGACGACAGCTTCGCGCGCAGCTTTGGCAGCAGCGCGGGCTTTGTTGGAAATGACGGCACGCTGCAAGATATTTTTAGTATCTGCTGGATGCTCGTCTAAGAAAGCTTTGAGGCCTTCTTCCACAATCTTGCGGACAACTTGAGTTACTTCAGGGTTGTTTAGTTTAGTTTTGGTCTGATTCTCGAATAATGGGTCGTGTACTTTGACTGAGACTACCGCGCTTAAACCTTCACGCACGTCGTCACCACTGAGTTTCATGTCCTTCTCTTTCTCCGGTAAGAAACCTGGCAAGTAATCGTTGAGAGTTTTGGTCAGGGCCATGCGGAAACCTGTTTGGTGGGTACCACCTTCTCTATTTAGCACATTGTTTCCGAAGAATAACTCTCGACTCTGTAAGTCATCAGTGTATTGCAACGAAACTTCTACATTTACATTATCTATTTCTTTACCGACATAGAAAATGTTTTGCTGGATCACCTTCAATCCACTATTTAAATGCTTCAAATACGAACGGATCCCACCTTCAAAATGATAAGTGAAGTACACAGGATTTTCTGGACGATGATCCTCCAGGCTAAACGTCAATCCGCCGTTGAGGTAGGCATGCTGACGCATTTTCTGGAGAATAGTCCGGAATTTGAATTCGGTGCTGGCAAAGATTTCATTATCCGGCTTGAAAGTTACCCAAGTACCTTGTATACCATCGCTAGAGCCCACTGACTTCACAGGATATTGGGCAATACCAGCCTTGTATTCTTGCACGTAATGTTTGCCTTTCTGAAATACATCAATCTTGGTGTGTTCGCTCAAGGCATTTACTACAGACAGACCTACACCATGTAAACCGGAGGAAACTTTGTAGCTGTCATTATCGAATTTACCACCGGCGTGCAGAACTGTGGCAGCTAGCTCAATGCCGCTAACCTTTTCTATGGGGTGGATGTCGGCAGGAATACCACGTCCATTGTCTTTGATGGTAATAGAGCCGTCAGGATTTAATACAAGTTCAATCTTGGTGGCAAAGCCGGCCAGATATTCATCGATGCCGTTATCGACAATTTCCCAAATCAAGTGGTGCAAACCAGTGTCATCGGTAGGACCAATGTACATACCTGGACGCTTACGTACGGCTTCTAAACCTTTAAGTACGGTGATATTTTCTGCGGTGTAATTATTTGCTTTAGCGGTCATCTTCCTAGTCAAAAATTAGCCTTAATACAATAGCATATAGTTAGTCAGAATGGCGGATAGACTTACTGCGCCTGCCTAAATAGCTCTAGTAGGAGTTAAGTTTAGCACATTTCAGCTAAATATGGTTACATATAAATGATTGGGGGCAGTGGGTTTTTGCTGTCAGCTAAGCAGACTTGCGGGTGTGTCTGGTAGTGATGAACTTATGCTTAATCGCGACCTCTAATTCTCCAATCACGGGCATAGTATACACTACCAAAGCTGTTAGCAAGATTGCCATTACGCTGACTAGTACATCACGCACTTCCGGATGTCGTCCGGGCACGAAGTTCTGAATATACTCTTCAAATATGGCAAACAAGGTGGTCGCCAAGATAGTGACGATCACAGTCATAGTCTCAATAATCAATACAAATTCTGCGTCTTCCAAAGCTTCGCCTTTGCTTCTCCAGCCGGACAAACGTTTCACTGTATTCTTCAAGGTGGCGATGATGGAACGATAGAATAGAATAAACAACAAAGCGTACAACAGCATCTTAAACACGACCTTCACTACCTCATTGGTAGCGTCAGTAGTAACGTCGAAATTAGGAATAGTAGCAACCCAATAAATTACGCCAGCAAACAGTAAAGTGGTTCCCCAAGCGTAGATGATGTGACCGAATTTTTTCAACATATAATTAAGCAGTGAAAAATTATTGTTACTCACTCATACTAATTATAAGCGTTTCTAATGTCAACTTAATATTTGTGCCTGATCTCAGGCCTAGGTAGGCCAACTTCGCAATGTCCAGGTGGCGATTCAGCTGTGGAAGCGCGAACTTGGTGCGATTGGCTACTAGCTGCCGCATTAATTCTGCTACAAATCTTACTGCGTCTTCTCTACTGTCATCACTGTCTGTGAGTGTAGATATCAACTGCTGTCTTTGCATTAGATCGGCAGTCAGAAACTGCTTAGCTAATAAATTAAGTTCACCTATATCTTCTACTTTGATGTCGCCAAGTTGCAGGTGTTGGCTACGGGATAGAATCGTGGGCAATAAACTGGAGCGGTTATGGGTAACTAGACATATCAAGGTGCCGGGAGCCGGCTCTTCTAAAGTTTTCAGCAAACTGTTCTGGGCTTCGGGTGTCAATCGCTCTGCTTCGTAGATCACTCCCAGCTTATGTTCTCCTTGAAATGGCTTTTGCATATTCCAGGCTACGAGCGACTGAATATCGGCGATGCCGATAGAGCTTTTAGTTCGCTTGATTTCTTTAATATCCGGGTTGTTCGGTTGCAAACTAAAACTAGCCGGAAGTATGTCCGCTAATATCGGAATTAAGTCTACTAGCTCAGGATCAGATTGATTTGTAGATAAGACGATTGATTGATGAAACATGATGCTGGCGGTATGTTATCACAAGCGATGATATTAATTGACACTAGAGGCGTTTTTCACTAGATTATAAGGGTAACATGGATAACACCACTCCTCTGCCCGACACCCTGCAAACGCCGGATTTAGTGGCAAAAACTAAAGAATTCCTGCAAAAGCAGGAAGATGCTGGTGCTACCGCTGCCCCGGTAGATGTTTCTACGCCTGCTCCGGCAGCCCCCGCTGCTACTCCCGCAGTATCAGTGAAAGGCATGACCAATATTACCGAGGCCTTGTACACTAAGGGCTTAATCGACGAGCAAACCTTGCGCAATATCAAGTTTGAAGCCATCACGGCAAACCGCACCCCAGAGCAAATCATAATTTCCAAGAATATCGTTACTGAGAAACAGATCCAAGAGCTCAAAGCTGAAATGTTCGGCATGGGATTTGTAGACTTGGCGGATATCGCGGTCGATGTGCAAGTATTAAACAAAATTTCTAAAGACATCGCCGCCCGAAATATGGCGATCGCTTTCGAGGAGAATGCTAATCGCGTAAAAGTAGCGATGGCTGATCCGTTGGATCTGCAAAAAGTGAAATTCCTAGAAGGTTTATTAAAAAAACGTGTCGACGCCTACTTTGCTACGGTCACTGAAATCCAACGCATCCTTGATACCAAGTATGGAGCCCAAATCGGCAAAGAAGTCACGCAAGCTTTAGAAGATGTAGGCGTATTAGATTTGGGGCGCTCTGGGGCACAGTCAACAGATATCGCTGAAGCCGATATTGATAGCGCGCCTGTGGCTAAGATCGTGAACTTGATATTGGACTATGCAATTAAGCACAACGCTTCTGACGTCCATATTGAACCACGTGAAGGTAAGATCTCTGTACGTTATCGCGTCGGCGGTATTCTGTCCGAGAAACTGACAATCCCGCCCCGGTTAGGGCCAGCCGTAGTCTCCAGAATCAAGATTCTGTGTAATATGAAAATTGACGAACACCGCGTGCCCCAAGACAACCGGTTCCAAGTTAAAAGCGGTGAGAAGTCCGTGGACATCCGCGTGTCGATCATGCCAACTATCTACGGCGAAAAAGTGGTAATGAGATTGTTGCAAAAAGACAACGGTATTGTAGGTTTGGAGCAAACCGGTTTACGTGGCCCAGGATTTAAACTATTTCGAAATGCTTTAGAAAAAACTCAGGGAATCATCCTGATCACTGGTCCGACAGGAAGTGGTAAAACCTTAACCTTGGCTAGCTCACTGGCAATTCTGAACAAGCAAGAAGTGAATATCGTGACTGTAGAAGACCCGGTGGAAATCCGGATCGATGGCATCACGCAAGTGCAGGTAAATCCGGAAGTCGGTTTAACATTCGCTACGGCTCTGCGCTCATTCTTGCGTCAGGATCCGGACATAATTATGGTGGGAGAAATCCGTGATAGTGAAACTGCAGAACTAGCTGTGCAAGCAGCTTTGGTAGGACGTTTAGTGTTGGCCACACTGCATACCAACAGCGCCGCTGGTGCTCTCCCCCGTCTGCTAGACATGGGTGCGCAGCCATTTTTGCTAGCTTCAACGATCAACATAATTATGGCTCAGCGCTTAGTGCGTAAGCTTTGTGACGATTGTAAGCAGTCGTACGAACCGGATGCACAAGTGGTAGATTTGATTCATCGCACCCTGGATGGTTTGAAGGGATTTGACCTATACACAAGCCCTAAAGCCGAGAAAATACACTTTGATTCTGAAACGAAAAAGGTTATCCTATATAAACCTGTAGGCTGTCCGAAATGTGGCGAAACGGGGTATGTTGGACGTACTGGAATCTTTGAAGAGATCGGAAGACCGTCGTGAAGGGAAAGAGTGTA
>CAYXSB010000058.1:0-5998 GCA_964466865.1 uncultured Candidatus Saccharibacteria bacterium | reverse complement strand
TTGATCTAGCTGCTCCGGGAAGATCTCGTGGATCATGTCGTACACTGTCAGCACGTAAGGTTTCTCTCCAATGTATGGCAAGAAATAATTCTCATAATATGTCGGGTGAAATACATCAAAGTCCCCGGCTTTTACTTTGTCTAAACTAAACTGCTTATTCTCACCGTATACGTCTGTGTTCTTGACGAGTTTGCTGTATAGCTTGAATACTTTGCCTTTACCTTTGAAATTTAATCCCCACAAGATATCGTCGATAGTTTTATTCTGAGGTACTGATAATAGACCCTGGAGAAAATCAGAATGGTTCAGGTAGTAGTTGTTGGTGTACTTCACGCCAAGATCAAAATCTACGGCATCACTCTTCTGATAATGATTCATCAGCTCGTAATAGTAACGAGAAATCCCGCCGTATGGCTGATTGGTGAATGTTTGGAAATCGTAGAGTACTTTCATGGTTTTAAACTAAATGCCGCAATTTGCGAATAACTTTGCGAATTGGCTTCGCAAATAAAACTATCAAAATCGCATACTTAATTGATTCTAAAACGCCTATCGAAACTGAACTCTGGTAATAATTAATCAACAACGATGCTTTGCTTTGTTTGCTGCCGGTAATCTCTGTGTACGCATCGATTAAGGAAACCACGTCCACTCTATATGTGCTCAGGGCTTGGTATATTCGTAAATACTCCGGCAATGTAATATGTCGGTCTTTAACAAAGTACTTCAGGTACTCCTCCATATCTACAGCTTCATGCCTAGAGAAATATTCTAAGCGGCTACCAATTGGAAATAGCATTGGAGCTAATTTCTCCACGACATAGTTTTCAGCAAATGGATATTCCTTAATGTCGCGTGACTTTACCGATGACTCAAGCCCCATGAAGAAATTATCCAGATCCTTAAACAGCTGTAACAACTCGTCATAGCTATACTTAGAGTCCCATAGATACTTGCCGTCTTTGCCTGACTTATAATTGCTGTAGAGGTAATACAGGATGTTTTGCTTGATGTCAGGTACGAGGTGGGTTACCACTAAGTCCTTGTCATAGAAAATCTGTTTTTTGTCTTCTTGAGCTCGCAGTTGAAATGCAGTCTCTTCGTGATAACCAGCGTTGTCACCTTTCATTCCCAAGTGGGTGCTGAATCCACCATACTCAGTTAGTAGTTCCTTGGCAATAAAGATATTCGAACCAGACAGGTATTGATGCTTCGTCAGATAGCCAGTCTCGTATATGCTGTAAGAATTATATTCATCCTTGACCCACGATATATGCTCTCCTTCGTAGAATGGATGTATAGGACCACCAAAGATATCGGGATGCTTGTCAGCAATGACTTTCAATGCTTCTTCAATCCAGTCTTTGCTGGCTTTAGCATCGTCATCTAAGTAAGAGATATATTCGCCTTTCGCCTCTTTGAATCCGCGATTGCGTGCCGCGCTTAGTCCAACTTCTGTTTCTAGTACAACCGAAAAATTAGCATGCGTTTTGGCAAATTCTACTGCGACCTGTTGGGATTTATCAGTGGAGTTATTATTGACAATAATTACTTCGAAAGTATCAGCATCAGAAGTTTGATCAGCTAGTGACTGCAAACAACCTGGCAACAAGGCTTCACCGTTGTAAGTACATACTACTACAGAAATGATAGGTGTCTTCATATAAGCAATAACTAGTGCGTCTTTGCGGTTATTATATCAGAGTAATACTGAACTAGTTGGGCCACAACCTTTTCTGGGCTGAGCTGTGCAATTCTTGCAGCTGCTTTCTCGCCAATTGATTTCTTGACTTCAGGACTCAAGCTTAAAGCTTTATCTATCACCTTCAACAAATCCGGTGCGTCTTCACGGTTGCACAGCAATCCGCTAGATCCATCATCAATTAGCTGCTCGAAGCTAGTCCCGCGCGTACCGACTACGACCCGCTTAAAAGCCATGGCTTCGAGACAAGTGTTGGGGAAATTATCTACGCGTGAGGGCAGAACTACCAACTCTGCGTTCTGGATAATTGGATACAGTTGAGTGTGCTGCAACTTGTCAAAATGGAGAATTTTATCTTTGAATTCTCCAGCTTTATCCGTTAGCTGCTGCCACATTCCAGCAGTGTCTTTACCTACAAATACGAAGTATTTATCTGGATGTCTAGAAAATAGATCGTGAAGAATATCTCCAATCACATCCACGCCTTTAATCAGATTAAGCGAGCCAAAGTATAGTAAATACTGCTTTCCCGCCAGTTGCGAATCGTAAATACTTGGATCGATAGTCTTGGTATCCAACACGAAAGGTGTTTCGATGATCTCGACATGGCTACCAATATCTTGCTCCACAGACTTGGCAATCAGCTTACTAGGCCCAAACACACCGTCAGCTTTCTTTAGGGCTTTACGCTCCAATTCACGAACTTTTAACTGGTCATGATCCGGCTCGGCAATGCCACGAGCTAGTTGCAATAATGGCTCGTAACTGGAAATTCGAGTAACTGCTGGAATACCATTGATGCGGAATAAGCCTGTAGCTAAGTAGCTAGAATATTGCACGATATCAAATCTTTGCTCAGAGTTCAGCTTTGCTAATCGTCGATTCAATTTGAAACTAATCCATTGCCACAGGGTTGCTGAATTCTCCTTACCACTACGCACCTGCTGCATTAGCTTCACTCGCCAGTCGTCATCTAGAATAAGTACTCTAGACACACGCACACCATCATGGACGAAATCTTCGTCGTGATCCGATCGCACTATTACCACTGGTTCATGCCCGAGCTGAATCAGGGATAGGGCTACACGATGTACATAGTTTGCCAGGCCGCCGTCAAAACTGGCAGCTTCAGTAACGTATTCAGGTGTAACAAACGCAATTCTCATATTTATAACTTTTGGAATATGAATACTGACTTTGGAATCTTCTGTTCGTGAATAATCTTATGCACCAGCTTGAATCCTGCTGTCTGCGCAGCCGTTTCTACCTCAGCATCAGAATACCGCTTCTTATACTCAGAGGGCTGACGCTGTGCTTCAGGCTTGTTCAGATCGGAAGTTAAATACTGGTTATTCTCCATCTGGCTGTAAGTAGCGTTGATTACATCGTTAATTATGTAGCCACCTTTGTTTAATTTCACGGCGTACTTTTTTAAGAACTCGGTCAAATCAAATGCAGATAACAAGTGCGTCCAATTCAATGCAAACACCACGTCGTAATTGTAGTCGTAGGGAAAAGTAGGGTTGAGTCCATCCTCCACACGCAAATTAACTTTTACTTTCAGACTTTCAGCCAGCTCAGCTCCAGCAGCAATTGCATTGGGCTCAATATCCGTACCATCCAGATTCTTAAATCCTTGCTGTCCTAGCCAAATGAGATTGGACGCAATACCGCACCCAGTCTCCAAGATGTGGGCGCTGGACGATAAATGTTGTGCAACCCAGAAACCAGATTCCCACACGTCCCACCGGTTTACCCGCTCCTTTACAATATATGCAAACCAAGGTTCAGCGTTATGTTTCTTTACTAATTGTTCAGCCCAGTCAGCAGGCCAAGTTTCAGGCACAGCTAATTCTCGTTTATTTAGTAACGTGGCGATCCAACCTTGAATGCTCATTTTTGGTTATTAATATCTAAATTGCGTTTAAAGCAGGCTTCTAGTTTCTGCATAGATAGATCATAGTATGTGAAGCTACTGTCGGGATAGAACCGGTGATGGTGATACCGATACCAAGCGTTAGGTTCAAATACTACAGTTTCTAGAGCTTCTTCCAGGTGTACACCCTTCGCTTCCAAAACTTCTAATCCAAATTCCGCGCATACTTTGTATAGATCTTCGTTGGTACGGTTAAACGGCGCAATGAAATAGCGAATTATTTTATTGGGGAATAGCTGCTGCAATTCTTCCAGTCCAGTCTTGATATCAGCTCGCTGCTCCTCCAACGTCATTTTCCCATAATCACTGTGATACAGACCGTGCAGGGCAATTTCATCTTCAGAATTATTTAGATAATCGATAATGTCGCGACGGTTGGCAAAGTCTTGACCCTGAGATAGTTTCTTAATTTCCTCATTGCTCAAGTTCACAATTGAATCATGGCCTTCGTACTCCGCGGGAGTCTCGTTAAATGCATGCTTAGGGTTTGTAGTCCCTCGCAGGGTTACACCATGCAGCTGCGTATATCCGTATTTATGGAATAGCTCACAAAATTGTTTGAACTGGGGAAAGTCCGTGTCAAATGAGATATCATCATTGCGAAAATGAGGTTTTCGACTCAGCGCATATACCTCATCAAAGAACTTAATAAATGTGTCGCGTAAAGCCCGACGGCTACGATGTTCAGCAATGTAAGTGGAATTCTCGGCTCCAATTTCACGAACTTTATCCAGGTTAGCTTCACACCACTCAAAGGCTTTGCTGAAGGCTTCTGGAGTACGCTCGACGATCAAACCATTTTTGCCATTTTCTACCAATTCCGGAACTAAACCGATGTTTACGCATACGGGGAAGCAGCCACATGACATACCTTCCAGCAAAGGCAAAGGTCCGCCTTCGGCAGTAGACGCCACCAAGATCACGTCCACACTATTGTAAAAATCTACTAAGCCTTGATGCGACAGCCCGCCTTCAGCTTTATGAAATTCGTACTTGTCACCGATAGCCGGCTCCAAAATATCATACAAACCTTTGCACGGATCTTTAGAATTTCCCACCCAACCCAGTTTCAATTTGCCTGAACGCTTATGCTGGTTTTGGTAGAAGTCGGTATCGATATTCAGAGGTAAATGGTACACGTGACGAACTCCATCAAACCTATGTTGCAAAATCTGCGACATGGCTGTCACATAGTTGCAATCACGGAAATATTTCTGATTCATCTGCTCCGGTGTCAGATATCCGTATAGTTCTTCATTTTCCCAGCGGTGGCTACTAAGCTGCTTGATTACCTTGTAATAGGGAATGTTAAATTGATCCTGATAGAATTCTCCCCAGAAAAATACAAACAGTAAATCGAAATCGATCTTACTGAGGTCAGGACTTTCCACTACGCGTTCAATCCGGAAATCGTAGCGATCACCTACGGTTTTAATAATCTCTTGTGCCTGAAACTCTAATGCCCAATGTGGCTTGTCTACAAGCATTACGATCTTTGGCTTTTTAGTTCTGTGAAAAAAAGGTATACGCACAGTTATTTAAAAATTGATTTAACCCTATCAATTAAAGATACTTTGGATTCTGCCTTAAGCTGCATATACTTCTCAAATAAATTCTCATTTCGTTTCCAAATCGCAACTTCAGTATAATCTTGCATGCAACGTTTCCACCCATCGGCAGCAATTTGTCTACGCTCAGCATCGTGATCTAAGTAATATCGACACAGATCTATACATTCTTCGACAGTATCAAATCCCACAACTTCTTTGCCAAGTTCGTATACGTTGCCTAAGTGCTTTTTATTGTCGCAAATCTGCATTACGCCATTTGCCGGCAAGTAGAAAGTGCGGTAATTAATTGGACCTGTGGAATTATGCATATTGGGACCAATCTTCGACCGCTTTAAATATTCCACACGATCATGTGTAAGTGGACCTTTGGGGAAGCCTACGCCATAGAAACCGGCATCAGGGAACGCGTGCAAGATCTTATCTAGCCGCTCTTTACGCTGAGGTGTGTAATTGATCATCATAAACAGGTCGATGTCACGCTCACCTTCAAGAATCTGTTCGTAAGTTAAAGTAGGATCGTAAATCTCTGGTAAGATTCCCATGGCCACCCACTCTGCATGCTTCACTCCCCAAGACTTATAAGTATCAACTTCAGCCATATTACCAACGAGAGAAAGATCATAAGCTTGAGCTACAGGCTTGGAGAGATTGTCAGATGATTCGGGATCGTCGAAGCACTGAAATACTGTAAACACATCAAGCGTTTTTACAAACTCTGGATGCAAGTTGATACCTGACGCATTGAGTAACACATCCTTACCAACCAGGAACTCGCGTAAATCATCGTAG
>CAYXSB010000057.1:1801-6029 GCA_964466865.1 uncultured Candidatus Saccharibacteria bacterium | reverse complement strand
TGTTCAGCGGTGTGGTATGCCTATGTAAAATTAATTCCAGTTTTTGGGGGGATGACGTTAGCGGCCGCCTTCAGCATCGATTACGTGTGGAATCACGCTCTTACCGGTTACCAGCAGGACCGCATCGTAGCGTTCATGAACCCTGACGCTGTTCCTTTAGGTGCGCAGTGGCAAGTGGATCAAGCCAAGATTGCCATCGGCTCCGGGCAAATACTGGGCAAAGGATTTCTCAATGGCACCCAAAGCAATCTCGGATTGTTACCGTTCGCCTACACTGACTTTGCGTATGCGGCATACACAGAGCAATTCGGCTTGATCGGCAGCATCGTATTGCTTGGATTGTATTATTTACTGATTCTGCGAATTTTCCAGATCGGCACAAACGCCGAGGATAACTTTGGTCGCATGATCTGCATCGGCGTGGCCTTGATGCTGAGTTTGAATATTATTGTAAACGTAGGGATGAATCTGGGAATTATGCCGGTTACGGGTGTACCGTTGCCGTTCATTAGCTATGGCGGTAGCGCAGTAGTGGTGAACTTCATCGGCCTGGGGCTCGTGCAAATGGTGCATACGGAATATGGAAATAAACGCCAGCATGCTGAAAAGCTTTACACTACGTACTAACAGCTTTTTGACTATAGGATATAGTGATGATATAATAGATTACCGTATAAAGTAGAGGGATCTTTTATTATGGCTACGCAGCAGTTAGAAAGAGTTGACCCAAAGGCACTTCGACAGGGAGCCGCCTACCGCTTAATCAGCGGCCGTGACGATACTTACATTGAAGCGGATGTGACACTTACCGGCAGTTTGCCGGGATGTTCAATCTGCGAGGTGGAGATCACGGCAGTGCGTTACTTAGGATATAAGAATGCACATGGAGGCTTCGACATCGGAGACCTCATAAACGTCAACCCCAATCTTGACTTGTTCCAGCTCTGACCTCTATCGGCAACGCCCTCCTCATGGAGGGCGTTATTAGTTCTATACACTTTTACTGGTATAATCCCTTCAACACTAGGTGGAACGTAAGGAGCTCGTTAATGTCCAATCAGACGTTCACGGCAGTTAAGCCTCAAGTGCTCATTGCCGGACACTGCTATCGGTATGTGAACAGTAGCGCAACGGAGCGTATTGAAGCTGCAGTCCGCATAGTCAACGCAGGTGGACTTCACTGCGAAGTTGTCATCGAGGAGATTATCTCAGTCAATCCCAATCTGAGTGTTTTCTACAGCAAGGGTGATGCCAAACGCATACCCACTGATGACATCTGGTATTTTTGCAGCCTGGCAACCGCAGTTGCTACAGCTCAGCAAGCGCTAACAGGTCCTCCCGGCGCAGACTGGAATCTGCAACCGCCAGCGGCAGCATACTTCCAGGCCATCCGTAGTGGTCAGAGCGAGACAGTCGCCATCATCAAAGCCTTAAGTATGGGGGCTATGGATGATCGCCCACTGTAATCTGTTTCTAAGGCCGGCGCGTAGCGCCGGCCTTCACATTCTCACTATCCCGACTTTGCTGATATAATCACTCCGTACCTAAAGTAGAAGGAGTTCTTTTTTATGCACGCCATAGATACTGCAGTACCTGTCCCTGATGCGACGAAAGTGAAGGTTGAAAACTGCTATCTCTGGATAGGGGAGTCGGGCGGAAAGCCTGTTCGTGCCACCATCAAAGTGCTGATGCGCACACCGGAGTGGTTTCGGGCCAAGATCATTGCCATCCATGACCAATCTGGTACAGAGTTCCAAGCGGGGTGGGAAACTAATTCCATCCCATTCACAGAACTGTACCACCATTGCTCACTGAGTCAGGCTGTAAATGCCGCGAATATGGCAACCTCTGAGGCAGGACTGACACCGCCAGCGTTGGCCTACTATCAGGCTAAGCAGCGTGACATCACCGATTGGAACGCAATGCGCGCCGCGATTATGATGGGCGCATACGACGATCATCCTTACTAAGACTGCCTAAGATCTACCTCTACACAGGCCAGGGCCGCCCTTCGGGCGGCCCTAAACGTGCCATTTTGTTATAATGGTATAAATTATTACTACCTTTATGAAGAAATTAATACGCAGATTAGGCAAACTGTTTCTAATTGTGTCCTATCCCATATTGCTAATTGCGTTACTCGTGGCAGTAACACTGTTCATTATTCGTACCCGCCAATTAGATAGTGTGAACAATACGTTCGCTCAGGCGCAGCAGCAATTAAACATCGACAATCAGAATAAACAGCTAACAATCACGGATCTAACCAGCGAATTTCAGGATTTAACGACGCAAGTCGGCAGCTTACGCGCCGAGAACGCTAGCCTGAAAGATAGCTTAAGTAAATTACAAGTAACTGGCTATGCCACTATCAGTGGCAAGATTTTGCCGTTTGTGAGCGGCGGTAGTACCGATTTCTCTCAATACCAGATGGTGTGTGCAGAATCTACGGACAACTCAAGTGTGCAGATTTGCCGCACGGTGTCCGCAATCGAACAAACCTTTACTTTGAGTGTGCCTGCTGGCAATTACCAGGTAACAGCCCAGATATTCCCTACACCGGCAGCAGGATCTGCTTTAGCTGGATTCAAAGGCTACTACACTGACTACGTCAAATGTGTGCATGAGCAGTCAGCAGACAAGTGCAATGAGGCCCAGCAAAACAAGCCTGTAGCACTGACTGTGAAAGCCGGAGACAACCTTATCAACGTTGACCCTATTGATTGGCAGAAGAAGTAGACAGCAAGCGGCAATTCCCCTTGCCGCTTAGGCTTCACCACGTTATAATTCACGGCTGAATAAAGCAGAACACTATGGATACTTACGCAATCGTACAAATCGACCACCGTCAATACATTGTCGAACCTGACAAGACTTACACCGTGGATAAATTCGCTTCCGAGCCGGGCCAGAAAATGGACCTCGACGTGTTGGCGTATGGAAATGGTGACAAGTTTGAGGCAGGTGAGCCTGTGCTGTCTGGCAAGAAAGTAAGTATCGAAGTTGTGGAGCATGGCAAAGGTGAAAAGATCACCAGCCGTATTTTCAAAGCAAAATCCCGTTATCACAAAACAACTGGATTCCGCAAACAGACCACAACTTTCAAAGTAGTCTCTATTAAATAATTCTAATTCCACTTTTTGTGGTTTGTTAATTGTAATTTACTGACATGGCACATACAAAAGCAGCCGGTTCCGCAAAACGCACAGTTGATGTCGCAGGCAAACGTCTGGGGATTAAGAAATTCTCCGGAGAATTCGTCAAGTCTGGCAACATCATCGTTCGCCAACATGGTACAAAGTTCCATCCTGGTGTCGGCACTATGCTAGGCCGTGACTACACTATATTTGCTGTTGCCGAAGGTTTCGTATCTTATCGTCAAATGACCGGATTCAAACGTGCTAAGAAGTTTGTAGACGTTCTCACAACTCGTGACGCCATCGCTCCTAACGCTCAGAAAGCTAAAGCAACCGTAAAGACGGCCAAAGTAGAGAGTGTAGAAGTAGAAGTAGAAGCTAAAGCTCCTGCCAAGAAAACCGCTCGCAAACCAGCAGCCAAGAAAGCCGCTAAATAATTCTCCCTGACATTGTTATAATGTCGCATGGAACAAGATTTCAACCTCAATAATATTCGCCTAATTGTCGGCCTCGGCAATATTGGTGACGACTATAAAATTACTCGCCACAATGCCGGGTTTATGTTCGTGGACCAGCTCATCGCCGCTTGGCACCCACAATTAAACTGGACTAGTCACAAGGAACTACAGGCCGATTTGGCTATCCACAAACATGCCGAACTAATGTTCATTCTGGCCAAACCTACTACCATGATGAACCTGTCTGGTCACGCCGTGACCAAAATTATGAACTACTACAAGTTGGAACCCAGCCAAGTAGTCATCGCCCACGATGATTTGGATCTCAATCTCGGAGAATCAAAATTGCAATTTGGCCGTGGACCCAAAGGTCACAATGGCATTACCTCAGTAGAGCAGTTCCTCAGCACTAAAGACTTCTGGCGCGTGCGCCTGGGAGTTGATGCTAGAGAAGTAAGAGGCAATAAGGGTATCCCTGGAGAAACTTATGCGTTGGAAAGATTCAAAGCCCAAGAACTAGAAACAATCACGTCAGTAATTGATGGCGTAATTAGTGAATATTTCTCCCTGATCGCTTAGCTAAACGGATTCATTAGACTGGCGTTATCGTCGGTCGTTTGCGGTTGCGGAGTT
>CAYXSB010000057.1:0-1701 GCA_964466865.1 uncultured Candidatus Saccharibacteria bacterium | reverse complement strand
CAGCTGGAGCGGGAACTGCAGCGGCAATTGGTGGTTGCGGAGGCGACGCCACTGGCGTTGCCGACTTTTCCATCAGAATATTCTTATCGATATATCCATCTTTACCGACTTTCACGATCTTGAATCCCTGCGTATCACGTCCCATCATCTTGTAACCTGCTGCACTCACTAGTGATCGGTAAATACCAGATGGGATATTCAGCTTCACTACTCCCGCCTGGTCAGTAATAGCAGCGATCTCGCCGGTGGGGCTGTAGATATTTACAAACGCCTTAGATACCGGCTCTTGTTTCTGCAACTCTACAACTTTGCCTATGGGCGGCTTCAATCTCAGTCTGACGATATTTGTATTCCAGAGCGCAGTCATTGTAAACATAATTACCACAAACAGATTGATGAAGATTGGATCGTTTATCAGCAGCACAATTACCGACAACAAAATAAATAGATATGAGTAGTAAATTCCGTAGAATAAAACCGTAAAGAATCGCGGCCGCATATAGTAAAACCATGACTTGAGCCTAGACATTTTAGTATTCTCTTTCTGCAGAGCAATATCACTTACCAACTCATAGTTGCCGATGACTAGAAACTGATCCACATCGCTCACGACTGGGTTATAGCCAGGATAATGGACCTCGATGGTGTATTTCTCTCCGCCTTTATCGTTAATGTGAAGCCGGTAGCGTCCATCAGTGTCAGTAACTGTTTGTGTAAGCAGCGTACCTTTACCTTCACTGTACTTGAACACTCGCACAGGTACGAACGCTAAGGATGCATTTGTCTGTTGATCAAACACCACTCCCCAATACTTACGCTCACGTGGCAGCATCCCGGTGAAGAATAGCGCTAACACTTCAAATACATCACGGGTGCCGATGGACACTATCGCGCCCAACCCAGCAATGATAAAAGCAAATATGATGTACCCCGTAGTAAATGACTTCATCAAATCTAGAAATTCTGCCGAGCCAGCGTGAAAAATGTTTCCTAATGGCAATTTCAACACATCTTGCCCAATGTCCGATGGTACAAATCCCCAGATTAAGCCAAAGCCCACAATTGCGATGAACACTGCATAGATACGGAACAGTAGTTTAAGTCTTTTTTCGCTTTGTTCAGACATTCAAGTTAGTTAAATGGGTTTATGTAGCTAGCGTCCGACTTAGTTTCAGACGATGGCGGCACAGGTGTCGTTGCCGGATTCACGAGAGCTTGAGGAGTTGGTAGTGATGGCAGAGTAGGCACGGGGGCCACAACCGGAGTAGCGGGAACCACTGGTGGATTCGTCGGCACCACAGGAGCGACAGCTGGCGCAGCAGGAACTGCGGGCAGACTCACTGGTGCTACCGGTGCTGTAGTTTGCTGCAATGGTGAGTTGTGTTTCTCCATCTTGATATCTTTATCTATGTAACCATCTTTACCCACTTTCACGATCTTAAAGCCTTGGCTATCCCGACCCAACATGATGTAGCCTTGAGCCGTCACCAACGAACGATAAATCCCAGACGGAATGTTCAACTTCACTACACCTTCGGTGTCAGTCAACGCAGTTATAGCTTCACCTTCTTGGTTGTATACGTTTACAAATGCCTTCGGGACCGGTTGCTGAGCTGCGACATCCACGACCTTACCGATTGGTGGCTCTCGGCGCTGGCGAATAATATTTGTATTCCACACTGCAGTCAGTCCAAAGATTCC
>CAYXSB010000056.1:0-6094 GCA_964466865.1 uncultured Candidatus Saccharibacteria bacterium | reverse complement strand
GTATTAGAGTCAGCGCCTGGCGCTGAGGAAACTATCAGCTATGGCATGCCAGCGTTTAAGTTAAACGGTAACTTGGTATATTTTGCTGGATTCCAGCATCATATCGGATTTTATCCCATTCCCACCGGCGTAGAAGAATTTAAAGCAGCTCTGTCGGGATACGTTACCGGCAAAGGTAGCATTCAATTCCCTTTGGATCAACCGATTCCTTATGATTTAATTACCAGAATTGTAAAATTTAGAGTGGAGGAGAATTTAGCTAGACAAGCACAACACCCCTATGGAAGACGCCGCAAAAATAAATGAGTATTTAGCTAGCCTATCCGGCTGGCAAAAAGCTAACCTGGAGAAGTTTCGGGCGCTGGTGCATAAAGTTGAGCCAGATATTCAGGAAGCCTGGAAATGGGATGTGCCGGTATTTCTCGTCCGCGGGAAGCTAGTGTGCGCTATGTCCACCTTTAAAGAGCACACCAAATACAATTTCTTCAACGGCGCGCAGCTGACTGATTCGCATAAATTATTCAACAGCGGATTGGAGTCTAAGCGCAACCGCTCGATTAACCTGCAAGCAGGTGAGCAAGTCGACGAATCCGCGTTGGCACAGTTAATTGCGGAGGCAGTCAATGGATAACTTACTTCACGAAGTCGTAATTACCGCCATTATCATCAAAGATCATAAGTATCTAATTATTCGGCGGGCTTTGACTAAGAAGCGTTTCCCTGGGCGTTGGACTGTCCCTGGCGGACATCTGGAAACCACTGATTACACAAATTCTCCCAAAGACACACAAGACTATTGGTACAACGTACTAGAAAAAGCATTACGGCGTGAGGTGAGTGAAGAAGTTGGAATCGAGATAGAGAATATTGACTACGTGACTAGCTTGGCCACTGTGCATGCTGATGGTCGACCGTCGCTGGTAATTTCCTGCTCAGCAGATTATGTGTCTGGCGATATTAAGCTCACTGATGGCGAATCAGATGACTACGCTTGGGTAAGTCTAGAAGCTGCCAAAGAGTATGATTTAATCGACGGCATTTATGATGAATTGGCAATGGCGGAGCACAAACTCAAAGGGCTTCAGGCAGATTGGCGGCGGGCTTAACTACGTAAAACTGTAAATATAGTTTCCCATTTATCTCTCAAGGCTTCGTCTGTTAGCTGCTGGCTGTAGAACTCGCTAAAGATTTCATCCATATGTGCAAACACCGCATGCAACTCTGCAGGGCTCAAATATGCACCGTCTGTTTGCTGTATATCCCGAGTCCAAATTAGTGATGTATAGATATGATTAATTCCGGCAGCAAGGTTCTCAGTGCTGTTTGGTTCCGGCCGTCGCACGTGCTGTTTCCAGACCTCTAGAATCAGAAATTTAGCAGTAACTAATCCAAGCGAGTTGAGTAATTCCGCACGATGAGCGCTATTAGTACCGAAGCTGGTTTGCAACTGGCTACGAATAGTTTTACGTGCCTCTGCAAACTTATTGGCTAACAACCTGTACTTATCAATTGTGGCGGGATCTAAGTCTGCAAAGTCCAAAACTACGCTAGGTTCAAGCTCCACAGCTTGTAATTCTGCTACTTCCGCCTCAGACATTTGGACTAAGTCCGCATTTTGCGGGGGTTGATCAATAGCGGCCATATGTTTGCTTGAGATTCAATTTAGCTCTTTTACTAAACCACCAGGCCAGAGCTCCCAATCCAGCACCGCTTCCGGCAATCACTGGTAGCCATGGGAAAGAAGAAGCTGGTGGTGGCGCCGCAACCTGTATTTTCTCCGTGACCACTGTATTTGCCGACAATACAATCTGTTTAGTGGTGGTAGTACCATTATAAACTATGGTGAGCTCATGAGTTCCGCCTGCAACCTTAGCAAATTTAACCTGCCCATTTGTATCAGTGACTGCTGTCTGCAAAGTGGAAGCTATCGTAACGGTGGCGCCTGTCACTGGGTTGCCATTCTCATCGGTGACCTTCACTGTTAACGCATACGTCTGTGAAGTCTCAGCTGGCGTTACAGTCGGCGTAGTGGTTGTCGTCTCCTCAGTTGTCGTAGTAGTTTGCTGTGACTGCTGACTATTGTGTTGCTGACTACCACTGTCTGACGGTGGTGCTGGTGGCTCTGGGGGAGGAGGTGGTGGAGGCACAGGTACACTGACCGTGAAAGTAGATGTAGTTGTAGTTGTGCCTAAAATAGGAGTGGCGGCGATGTCCACAGGTCCGCCCAACAAGGGGATCGAAGTGGCGTCGAGAGTGCTTGTACCTGTATCTAGCACTTGTACTGCGTTGTCAGTCACAAAATATAGTTTGTTGGTAGTGTTGTATGGAAAGGTCTCTCCCAAGCTTACACCTATGGTAGAAATTGTCGCAACAGGGCTCAAGCTACTAACATCGACAACTCGTAATTCACCTGAACCAAATTGATCGACGAGATAAAGCTTGGATTCATCCCGAGAAACGATCACGCGGTAGGGTTGATAAAAGGGAGACGGAGGAAATGTGTTTGAGCGGACGATCATGTCAGTAGAAGTATCGATGACGGATATGCCTGGAGTTACAGTGTTACCCACATACAGCATGCTGCCATCAAAGTTTAACGCGCCATAGTAGCCACCATCTGGATCTGTGATAGTCGTGGTTACGGTAGCAGAGGCGACGTCTACCACGTTGATGCCGGAAGTATCACCGTCTAGAAATAGATACAATTTGCTATTGTCTTTACTGAAAGTCATATTATTTGTGAAGTCCAAGATTCCGTCTACTACTTGCATATCATGCGTGATCGTATCCGAGGATGTATCGATCAGCCATACATCACTTGGGCTGGAATCATCGCTGACTGCGAGCGTAGCATCGTCCCAGGATATGGCCATACTCGAGGGTGAGCCAGCAATGCCGATAGTATCGATCAAGGCTTGCGTCGCTGTATCATAAACGAGAATGTCGTCGTTGGTGCTGTCTGCCACATATATGAATGCACCATCATGGGAGACGACAAACGACGAGAAATGCCCTCCTGCGGGCAAATCAATACTACCAGCAAGTAAGTTAGTCGTGGTGTTGAGAAGCTGGATGCTGTTCGCGGAAAGAATGTACAACATCCGGCCAAAACGGACACTGGCTGTAACTGTATGACTAGTCTCGCTAAGTCCGCTCAGGCTGTATGTCCAGCTACCAGTATTATCGCTATCAGTAGTGCCAACAGTCGTACCATCCAATTTAACTGTAACAGTAGAGGATGGGATAGCTACACCTGTGACTACAGTGTCTGTCGTCGCTACGGTCCCCCCATCAGCAGGAGAGTTGATAGCTACAGTATCCGTAGCACTGATGACAATTTGTGAGAAAGCCGTATCTGGTGCAATCACTTTAATTGTTTGACCACCAGAGGTTACATTCAAGACTTTAGTCCAGTTACCGGCAGAGTTACTATGGACTGTATCTACTGTCGCCCCATTAATCTCAATCGTAAAATCCGTATTTGCCAAACCTGCTCCGCTGAGACGAAAGTGAGTGCTGTACACATTTGTGTTGGTGAGTGGGGATGTAATCTCTACCGAGGTAGCGTTGTAGCTTATGCTTACCGAGGTTACAGATGGGGAGTTGATACCGTCAGTGCTAGTGAGGGTCATTAAATATTGAATAAAACGATCGCCATTGTGCACGCAGGTACTGGTGACTAGGGTGTCATCTGGGTTAAGGTCGTTACAGGTAGAGAAGTCAGGAGCATCAGACAGGTTAGCAGTGGTACCAGTACGTACACGCATACTTAGTCCTGTGTCTCCTGAGCCAGTAGCCGTGTATTGGATGGAGCCGATGGTGTTTATTGGACTCAGGTCAAATATGCGAGAGCGAATGTAGCCTGTATCGTAGTAGCCGCCGAGACTTAGACGTGACACGTACACAGTTCTACCAGGTAGCACCTGTACCGTGTATGTATTGTTTATAGTTGCAGTAGCCGTGAAGTCGTACTCCAGCAAAGTCCAGCCATCTCCCTGCGGTGTATAAGTCACTCCGCCTAGCGGTGAATTGTCGATCACCAGGATCGCGTCGTCGGAAGTAACATCGCTGCCATCGGTGTACAGTAACGTACTGAAAGTGTGATTATAGCTATCAGCGAAAGTTACATCCTGCGATAAGTTTACAGGTGAAGTTAAAGGTGTGAGCTTAGCTGACGGTTGATCTGGCAGTAGTGTGGGCGTGTCACGCGCAATACTAAATGCGGGGTTAAAGCCTGTGCCTGAGTTGTATAAGGTATCAATTTGAGTTTGGTCTAGCGCGGCACTCCACAGACTTACTTCATCTAGATTTATAGGTTGAGTGCCGTTGTTAACTTGATTCAGGATCAAATTGTGAGTGTTCTGAATACTGCTGAGGTCTTTGTGTGACTGTGCATAAGCTACAGCATCACTTGGAGTATTTTCAGTGACGCCGTCTACATATATTTTGAGGTCGGAAGTGGGCGCAGCAGAGTTGTCGCGCGTGACGACGATATAATGCCAGTTATCATCGCCCATGTTGTGATTATATGTGGCTTGCGAGGTAGCACCTAAGTCATCGACCAGTGTTACTGACGGTGCTCCGATATTATCTCCATGCAAAGTGACGTAGAAGCCGCCGACACCATCAACATATTTACTCATCAAAGTAGCGTCATGCGCGTCATCGACTCCTGTACCGGTGTGGTATTTCACCCAGAAGCCGATGCTAAATGTATCGCCAAAGTTGGTGTCCAGATCAGAACTTGAGCCAATCTGTATACCATTAGTATTGCCACTGAATTGATAGCCTGGTCCGATTTTGCCGCCCAGTGAAGTAAATGGATCACCGACACCGTTGACAATAGTGCCATCATTTCGTCCTTGTAAGTCGTGCACTTTACCTCCACCTTCTTCGTAGAAGTTGTAGTAGCTGGTTAGGATTGGATTGTCTGTGACCGGGTCAGTAGTATTAACTGCCCAGTTGTGTAGATCGGCGTTCATCTGCCCGTTGTCGAAGTGCTCATTTAGTAGGTGGACATCTTCGGTATAGTCCACATTGCTAGATACACTAAACCCGTCATTTGAGGTATTGCCAGGTCCCGCTGACCAATTGGTTTGAGTCCAATCGTTGGTGCTAGCCTGAACTTTAGTATGTGGAGAAAGGGAAAGACTTACCGGAAGAGCGATTACCAGGGTAAGAACAACGGCAAGTATTTTTCGCAGTTTAGATATCATTTGAGTGCAAGTGCAATGCTCTAAATACTATTAGTTATATGAGCTAAAGTCAAATTTCTGTACCTAATTTATACTACATAATTCAGATTGACGAGGCTGTGACTATAGGATATAATAGATATATAAAGGTTGAGATGGACGAATAGGCCGAGCACCTGAAGAGCAAAGGCCAGCAGAATCTCGCACAGCGGTTAAATTGTAATTTAGGAAAGGAAGGGAAACGACTGCGCTGAGATGCTAAGTTTTAAGGGCTGACAACTCTAGAAAGGACTCTTATATTCAGATGCTGTAGTTTTAGGCGAAAGCCGTCGGCCCAAGCAACCGACATTCTAAACGGAATCGTATTCAGACGATTCCGTTTTTCTTTGGAGAATAAAACTTCAAGAACCCAAATAACGCCAGTGCGGAAATCCCGGCCAGCATTGAGCCAAAGAAGAATGGCGTGGCTGGACTAAACGTATCCCACAAGTATCCAGCCATGACGCTAGCTGGCAATGCAATAACTGCAATCAAGGCGTTGTAAATCCCATAAGCGCGACCTCGATGGTCGGGTTGCACTAGATCAGCGATTAACGCTTTGGCTACACCTTCAGTAGTGGCAAAGTAAATCCCATAGAACGCAAACAACGCCCAGGCTTCCCAGCTCTGATCAGCTAGTCCGAAACCCAGATAGGCTAGCGCAAATGCGGTCCAACCAATCAGAATTACCTTTTCCCGGCCGATGCGATCGGACAAACTGCCTAATGGAATCGAGGCCGAGGCGTATACAAAATTGAACACCGCATATACCAGTGGAATCGCAATTAACGTGACTCCCAGGTTCTGGGCTCGCAAAATTAGAAACGCGTCAGCAGAATTCCCCAGATTAAATAACATCA
>CAYXSB010000055.1:0-6159 GCA_964466865.1 uncultured Candidatus Saccharibacteria bacterium | reverse complement strand
CATCGCCAGCAATCCCAAAAGGGAGCAGAGCAAAAGTTCAAAGGCGGATTAGCCGATCACTCTGCAGAAGTCGTAAAGCTGCATACAGCTCATCACCTATTATTAGCGGCATTGCAAAAAGTTGTGGACCCGGGGATCAAGCAGCGTGGTAGCAATATTACAGCTGAGAGATTGCGCCTGGACTTCAACTTTGACCGCAAGTTAACTGAGGAAGAATTGAAGCAAGTGGAGGAATTAGTGAACCAACAGATTTCCGCAGGGTTGCCAGTAGTACGTCAGGAAATGTCCAAGGCTGAAGCTGAAAAGCTTGGCGCCCAAATGGAATTTGGCCAGAAATACGGCGACAACGTTAGCGTATATTTGATTGGAAATGCACCGGACTATTTCAGCAAAGAATTTTGCGGCGGGCCGCACGTCAGCAACACCGCGGAACTAGGAAAGTTTAAAATTCTCAAAGAAGAAGCTAGTGGCGCTGGTATCCGCAGGATTAAGGCCACACTGGTATAATTACTTAACTTTATTATCAACTCATATGGCCACAGATCTAGAAAATGAAATGCATTTAATTGCCGAGCTACCGACAGAAATTGCCGAGTACATTGAAAACGGCGGTGATGAAGACGCGTTCGAAATCGAATCAGACTACGTCGCGACCTTAGATCACGGCGAGCACACGCATTATTTCATCTTGTGCACTGCTACTTTACCAATCGAAGATTTCGATAGTAATCTTGGATTCGGTTTGTGGGTAGAAGTATTCAAAGCCGACTTCGAGAAATACGTGGAAGCTGGCGACGATGATCGCGAATACGCCAAGTTCACCTGCACTGGCACCCTAGCCAATGACTGGCCATTGTTCGAACATACTCTCGGAGACGAAGTCCAAGTCAAAGTGCTTGATGCCGAGCTAAAACCGCACATTATCGCCATCACCTCCGACAGTGAGGAACTGGTCAAGTATAAAGAAAAAGGCAGCCTGGATGAAAATGCCAAAGGCCATTTGCGTAGCCGCATCGAGAAGCTGGTAGAGGAATAATTAGTGCTTGGTCCTAGGGGCATTTAGGAGAATTTGAACAAAGTAGGTTATAATTCTGACCTATAACAAATATGGCGGACCTACATCGACAACAAATGCCTCTGGACCTGACTAGCTGTCAGTCAATACTCGAAAATGCAGCTAGACTGGAAGCAGGCAACAACTACTCAGAATTACTAGTGGAATTAGACCGACTGGTAAATATTGTCGAACCTCACTCCGATAGCCCCTTAGGCACAGAAGAAGCCTACATGGTATTGCTTTCATACGCTTACAGAGCCATGATCCATGCACGGTTTCTGTCTACGCCGAGCGAGCACAATACTCAATCACCTGTAATCAGCGACGCACTCAAGTACTCGGCACGCGATGACTTGCTCACAGCCCTGTCAGTAGACCCACATCTGCTGGTCAGCGCTGATCCCAACGTATTGATCGGAGTTGTTCACAGTTATGAGCATATGGCCGAAGCCGGCAAGTGTATATCCATGAAAGAGCTGGAGTCCAGTCCGGATAGACGCCAAGAAGGATTAGACGCGGTGATACAGGCCTATGAGAATCTCATTTATCTGTTGCGTGATGCCCTCATGCATGTGGAAGCACCTAAAGTAGAACTCGAAAGTAAACTATTTCAAGCTCTGATTAATCACAGTGAAGCCGTGAAAGAATCGGCTGCCTTAGCATTACCCGTAGATGGCACTTTGGCCAATGAGCAATACAGTAAGTCACTCCTATCCATGTCTGATAGCTTAGATTTGCTCCTGAGCAACACCCAGCTATACACCAACGGTAGCCCCGAATCCGAGCAGGACCGTAATCGTACGATCGGCAGAATTATGGTGTCTATGGTCGGGCAAGCAAGAGCGATCTCGGACCTCACCCGTTACAACCTGGATGATCAAGATCCCTACCTTTTCGATAACTGGCGTAACAATAGCTTATTGCTTGCAGAGCTGGATATGCGTGACTTTGAACTGTTCCAAACTTATGATGCACCACTGTTTCAACAATGGCTAATCGCCGCCAAGAAAGTTCTAGATTTCTTGCGTTCAGATATGAAATATCTAGATGGACTGCAAGTTGATGAACGATGTTTCGTAGAATTTATGGGTGCATGGCTCAACCACCAACTTGGCAACAAAGACCTGGCAGTAGACTACTGCAATGCCGTAGCTGAGTTCGCATATTTGAACTCCAATCGCATCGTCCCACTCACCGAATTCGAATCAGATGCACATCAGCGCATTCAAAAAAACGTGCGCAAGTACTTGGCGCAGGCTAATAAACTTAGGCAAGATATCACTGATAGTGGTTCTTCAGGAGAATTGGTAGAAGCTTAGCTTTCTTGTTCGATTACCACCTGTTCGTATTCGTCAGTGGCGCGTTTGATCTCCTCACCCATCATGCACAGCATCCCCGCCTGGAAACTGAAAATATTGTTGAACAAATCTCGAGACACGGTCCGCATGACTTTATTCATCAGCATCGTCATCTCGGCAAACGCTGACTCCATTAACTGAGTAATTCTTCCCAATCTAAACAGATCGTTATCACCAGTGGCAAAGTAAACTTCACTGTAGTTCGCCAAGCTTACATTCAAATCCGTCAAAGCATTGTGATTACTAATAAGCATTAGCATCTCAGTCAGCGCCGAGCTAGGAATCACATCCTCGGATAGCTCCGCAGGACGTCGTAGATGTTTGACAGCAATTTCCAATGCCATTTGCTTCAAACCAGGCTCTTGTTGCAATGAATTCGGGAAAAAGCTCTTGTCGTGCTGATTTAAGGCAAAATCTGGATGCAAGATATTTGGAGTTACTGAAGCTAACGGTTCTGCTAACAAATGATCAATCGTGTTTTCACTCAATCGCACGTCATTGCCAGCCTCAACGTCCAATACTAACAATAGTTGATCAATCACAGACAGGGTAAAGCTGTGTAAGTCGCGAATCAAACTAAACACATTAGTTACAGCCTGTACGTCAGCAGCATTTATGCCCACAGCATAATTACCACTCTCAATAAGGCTTAAAATTGTGATGATTTCTGATTTCTTTTGCAGGTAGATTTCGGCTAGCTGTGCGACTTTCTCGGGAGAAGCAGGTCTCTCCACAGGCAAAAACTCCGCATCTAAAGCAGTCATGTCAGTCATTAGAGTATTAGCAAAACTAGGGATATTATACGGGTGAGGGGCTAAATTTTAGGTAAACTCAGGCAGCTTCCAGATATAGCATCTCAGGCTGAGTTTCTTGTTGATTTATCTTTACGATTACACGGGGTAATTCTTCCGGATCGTCGCTAAAAACTACAGACTCAATTACTCCGTAGTTATAAAGCAGCGCATTGCCATCAGCTGCCTGTTTCAGCGCCGATATCCATTCACCTTCGCGGACAGGAATATATGAAGTCGTAATCATTTGAGGCTGACCAGACATATCTATGACATTAGGGAGAGGAATTTGAAAAGCCAGGACGTAACCGCCTTCTTCAAGAGTACTGTCGCCTGGCATTAACTCTAAGCAAGCAATCAGATCTAGCTTTGGCTGCACGCCATCGTCGTAACCAATTAGGTCGTATAAGCCAGTGCGGGATTGAGTATCGTCGAGGGTAAATTCACCTGGCAAAGCTTCGCCGTTCAAATAGTCGCGCACAGCTTCGATATAACGTTCACCGAAGTTAACGGGCATTTGCTTTTCATCTAGAGCAACGTAAGCCAAGGTACACAGGTAATATTATTTAAGCTGGGGAATTTTAACATAAGTATGCAGCTGCATCACTGTCCAAGATATCATCACTCATGCAAACAAGATTTATCGGCCACACTTCACTCAATGCGTTAAAATAGCTGTCAGTAAGTAATCGTTTATTAATACATCAATTATGGCGTTGTTTCAAACTGCACGTAATCAAGGGAGAGTAGAGGTGCCACCACAAACAGCCACGTTGTTGCGCAAGTTTGGCCTGGATCCGGATAAGCAGACATTTTTCTTTGTGTTTCAGGGACAAAACATCACGCTCGCAGAATTCTGCGCCAAGACAGAGGAGGCACAAACGGAGATTCTCACCAAAGGCAGTGTATTTATTGCTTGAAACCTTTGGCGACGTTGAGATTTAGCAGTACTTGGTAGTACTTCACGCTATGCAGAGCCAATCTACCATTCTCTACCCATAAGTACTGACCGTAACCGAAGTTGTTTACACCAGAGTTGATAAACTTCTGTATTTCCGCGTTTTCCTGCACGTGGGTATGCCCACATACCAACGTTGCGTTTCCAGGCATATTATTGTTTCGCCACACTTTCATTTCTTCGTTAAATGGCTGAAATATTTTGTGAAATAACTGTATTGAAAAGAAGAATAGTGCCTGTTGTAAGATCCAGCCTAGCCACTCAGGTATAAACTTACCGATGCCGCCTGTAGGATCAGCCACGATACGGTGTCCATGCTCTACATGCAGATCTAATCCATCGGCATCAATGTCGTAATGATAAGCCTGCTTTACCGAGAACATATTTACGCGTTCATCGCAGGCGGATTCTTCATCGTGATTGCCGTAAATGTATACCGCTTGTTTCTGCTTCAGCACCCAGAATAATCTCTGCCATTCTGATTTCACAAATTTATCAAATGTGGTGATGTACATGTCCCAGAAATCGCCGTTAATAATTACCTTGTCGGCAGCGGAAATGATTGCTAGCAGGTACTTAAACTGGGATTCGTCGAATTTATCGGTCAGATGTGAGTCGGAGAATATTAATAGTTTCATTTGGCACAAAAAATAAGGCTAAGGCGAATACAGTATAGACCAATTTCTGTGGTGTTATCTACTGGATTCACTATAATAGGAACCATGACACCACAACTTCACAAGATTGAGCGGATAAAGTTTCCTACTGTGTATGGAGAGTTTTTACTGACTACTTACCAGACTGAATATTCCAGCCAGCCACTGATGAAATATGCGATCACCTTGGAATCACTGGAGTTGCCTGCGATTCCTTTGGTGAGAATTCAGTCAGCTTGTATATTTGGCGAAACTTTCAAAACTACGCAGTGCGACTGTGGTGAACAATTGGATATGAGCCTACGCATGATTGGAGAGCAGGGGGGAATCTTATTTTACCTAGACCAAGAGGGTCGCGGCCACGGCTTGTTTGATAAGACTCGAGAATTAAAATTGCAGGAATCGGGATTGGATACTGTGGAGGCCAGCGAACAGCTGGGGTTGCAACCGGATGCTCGCAACTATCAAGTGGTAATTGATCTGTTGAATGAGCAACATATCGGTCAAATCAAACTGCTAACTAATAATCCACGTAAGGTCGCGGCGTTTACTGAAGATGGGATTGCTATAGTTGAACGCATTCCAGTAGAGGTAAAGCTCACAGCTGCAAATTCAGCTTACCTTACAGCTAAGAAACATAAGCTTGGGCATTTGCTGGAAAAGTATGTGAAATAAGGCATAATCTTCTAAGTCTAGAGTTCGCGATTAATCATATAATCAGCGATTCCATCGAAAAAGGCTCTTCCCTCACCATTCCAGTTTGGCATGTCAGCAAGAGCTTTTTTTGCCTTTTTGACGAACTTAATTGCAGTTTCCTTTGAATAATCCAGCGAACCAGTATCCACAATTATCTTTCTGACTATGTTTGCAGTTTTATTAGTAACGTTTGGATTGCCAAGTGCTTGCGCTATTATTTTAATATCCGATCTGGATCCCCTTTCCAATGCTTTAAGTATCAAGAGCGTTTGCTTGCCTTCCCTTAAATCAGAAATCGTTGGCTTACCTAGCTTCTCCTCATTTCCGAACATGCCTAAAATATCATCTTGGATCTGAAACGCTATCCCTGCTGGTATTGCGTACTCAGAGAGCACGCTAATATCCTTATCCGTGGCCCCTGCAAGTAGCGCACCTACAGCAATAGGTGTTTCATACGTATAGACAGCTGTTTTATATCGATGCACTAGGAACACATCGTCCTCACTCACTTCTTGCTTTATAGTTGTTAAGATATCATGCAGCTGCCCAAAACCGGTTATTGCTAACTGTTTATGTGCCTTGGCAATAGCCTTAACTTTATATTCAGCATCAAATTCAGATTGTGCCAAAAGCTCAAAGGCTA
>CAYXSB010000054.1:0-6283 GCA_964466865.1 uncultured Candidatus Saccharibacteria bacterium | reverse complement strand
CCGGGGAAGTGAAGATTTCTGACTCCGGGACTACTGACTTCTTAAGCATGACGTCTGATTATTTTACTGCTGGGGAAAAGCCGGTCATTACCAAAGTGGTTAGCCAAGGTAACCTGGGGTTAACTATAGGTGTGACTCAGGCAAATAGCATGACCTTCGATTTCCGTGGCCCTAGATACACGATCATGTTGGGTCAACCCACAGTGCCAACTAGTCTCGACCTTAAGTTCGGAGCTGGCAGCGGCACTTTAGCTTTGGATAAGCAGATGGTAAAAGACTTGAACGTGGAAGTAGGCGCTGGTAGCTTGGACATGCAATTCTCTAGTGTGTCGCTACCTACCCAAAACTTTAGCCTTAAGAGCGGTCTGGGCAGCGTGCGTCTGGTAGTACCGGCTAGCGTGGGCCTGAAGATAAATTACAAGGTAGGATTGGGTTCATTAAATGTAGATGGCACGGCGGTTACTAATGGCGTGGGCAGCTCTACCTTCTACAGCCGAAATTACAATACTGCCAGCGCTAACGTCACCATCAATGTGGAAGTTGGCTTAGGCAGCATAGACATCGTAACTAATTAATTATTATTATCTAAACTACCATGGGCAATGGTTTTACAGTGAGACTTGTAATCGGGTTATTTGTGATTCTGTTAGGATTAAGCTTATTCCTTAATCAGCTAGGCATTAATTTGTTCGGGTTTGATGTGTTTAGCTTGTGGCCACTACTGCTGATCGTGTTCGGGATCATGATGCTGTTGCGTCGGCACTTTATCGGTGCAATGTTCTTCTTAGTATTCGGATTTGCTTTCCTGTTCTCAACAGTATTTAACTTCAGCATCTGGGCGGTGATCTGGCCAGTGATGATAATTTGCGTCGGCATTTCTATTTTATTCCGCTCGGGTCGCCACTACGGAGACTGGGGAGATTTTACGGCTTATGCTACTACGGCTGCTGTGAACTCCGATCGCATCAATGAATCAATTGTGTTTTGGGCTTCCGATCAAATAGTTCAATCTCAGAATTTCAGCGGCGGCAAAATAGATTGTGTATTTGGTGGTTTTAAACTGGACTTGCGAGAGGCTAAATTATCTAGTGATGGCGCACGCTTAGAAATAAATGCAGTGTTTGGTGGCGGTGAAATTCTATTACCAAAAGATATTCGCCTGGAGCTAGAACCAGTAGGTGTGATGGGCGGCGTCAGCAATCGTGCCGTGTCATCTGGAAAGTCTGAAGACAAGGTACTTAGACTAAAAGTTGCGGCGGTGTTTGGTGGGGTAGAGATTAAGAACTAGTTACTTCAATACTGCCCATTTCTTGAACTACGTCTGCGAAAGCGGACGTAGTTTGTGTTTGAAGATTGTCTCTCAATTCTGCATAAGTGGTAGGACCGACAATGTCGTCGACAAAGCTATCGTCTTGTTTGCGTAAGATTCCCCGGGAAGTCCAGAACGCATTTGCACTTCTGGCACATGAATTTAACGTAATCCAGTTGTCGACGTTTTCGGCGTCAGAAATGTACGTCCCTACAATCGGGATTCTTTCGTCGCCATTGAAGTAATGCTCACGCAGTTTGTAATCTTCTTCTAGGAAAATGTGATTATGAGCTAACGACTCTAGTGCGCGCTGGTCAAGCTCAGACTCGCTGAGACCGGTGAGATCAACACGCCCGTTTAGCTTCAGATTCATCTTGGCACGCTTCATCATATGTTCAAATTCTTCCTTAGGTAGCTTTTGTAGTTCCAGCATTTTTTCTGGGACGTGTTTGCCAACCTCATAGAATAACGATTCTGTGCTGTACTGTTCTCGTAAAGTTAGATAACGGTAAGTGAGATTCTCTGGAATATAGTCTTTGAAGAACTCAATTAACTTGTGAAAATCTGCAGTGTAAGTATCAATGTCTGCTTGAAAATAATTATTTCCTACAACTACAGCTTGACCCTCTGACTCAAATTCATAAATTGCTCCAGGTTTGTAAACTCCCAAGATTGGGGCCAGCAATTCTGTAACGAACATCAAATTAAACACTTCACCCCATTCCGTATGCGGCTGATGGTTAGTCACTTGATGATTCTTGTAGCCGCCAAATGCAAAGATAAAGTAGAGCGGAGCTTGATTTTGGACCGTACGGTGAACTTTCTCACGGAGTGATTTTAAAGTTGCTTCAGTTAATTTATTACGGCGGAATTTCTTGGAGGTAATACGGCGAAAGATGAACTCTTCCAGCTGTTTCATTTGCAGCATTTTCTCCTCATCAGCAGTCAACGTATACTGCTTTAGGCTCGCGAGGCGTTTTTGGAAATATTGGTCTACAGTCATATGTTTCTGGTACCAGGGCCCGAAGGACTACTCACTTATGAGGTGGGCGTTCTAAACTTAAACTACCCTGGCCAGGAATCGTAACATAAAGCCAATACATGGTATAGTTTCGCTGGCTTAATTGATCATATCTTCGTGCATTCACTAACTCGTACTAAATACATAGTCCTCGTCAGCATGGGACTATTAATATTGCTGATCGGAATCTTCATCTCGCGACTACCAGCACCAGCAAAAGCTGGAGGCACAACCTACTATGTAGATGTCAGTAGCGTGGGTGGGGCTTGCAGCGACACAAATTCCGGCCAGTCTACAGCTTCACCATTCTGTACTTTTACTAAAGCCCACACTGTGGCGGGATCAGGAGATACAGTGTACTTCCGACATGGAGTGTATCCGGCGATGGCAATTACCAAGTCTGGTAGTTCTGGCGCATATTTGAAATTTGCCAGCTACCCAGGTGAAATCGCGATCGTGGATGCTGCTGGCGCTAACTGCGGGATCAGAGCCACAAATACTACTTACGTTGAAATAAACGGCTTCGAAGTGAAGAATGCCGGCGGCGACGGCTGCGCAGGCATTTATATCAAAGGTCAGTCAGTCACCGGCACTGACTTCACGGCGACTCAGAGCGCGTATAACCGTGTCATTAACAACATAGTTCACGAGAATCACAGCGGCAGTCATTACGTCGCTGGGATTGAATTATCAAACTCTTCGTACGATGTGGTGCAAGGAAACAATTCATTTAATAATTACTTCTCCGGAATAGTTTCCGAGGCTGGTGCCGACATTACAGTTACGGGCAATCAGTTCATCGGCAATGTCGCCTACAACAACACCGGCAGCGGTGGAGATTCAGATGGAATTTCAGTCCAAGGCAACCGCAACACCCGTAGCTTAATTCAGGGAAATATATTCTATGGTAATTCTGATGATGGCATCGATACCTGGTCAAGCTCTGGAAATATTGTGGAGCACAACATTGTTTACAATCAGAAAGGACCTGGCGATGGCAACGGCATCAAAGCTGGTGGGTCTACCACTGGTGGAAACGACACCGTGCGTTACAACATGTCATATGGAAATAAAGCCAACGGCTTTGACTCAAACGGCAGTGGCGGCAACTTCTATTACAACAATGTGGCGTACAACAACGGCGGGTACGGATTTGAAGATGGATGGCGAACTCCCGGTAGCACTGGATGTAGTCCCGACTCTGCACGCTGCGATACTACTCTCAAAAACAACATTGGCATGAATAATTCTCTGGGCAATCTGTCTGCGGGAGCGATGACCAAGACCTCCGATTACAACTTATGGTTTACTGCTGGCAAAGCCAAAGTGCGATTTAACTATGTTAATTACGATTCCATGCCTGGTTTTACTGCCGCTAGCGGCATGAGCCTAGATGCTCATTCAATAAGTGCCGATCCACTATTTGCGAATGCGAGTGCCGGAGACTTTCACCTGCAAGCAAGCTCGCCGGCAATTAATGCTGGTACAAATGTAAGTATAAACAACGACTACAGTGGTAACGTAGTCCCTCAAGGCTCTGCGCCTGAGATTGGATTGTTTGAAGTCGCAGTTGTGGTAGCACCACCACCGCCGCCACCTCCACCTGAAACTCCGACACCACAGACTCCATCGTCTGAGCATGAACAAACGCAGACTCAGCAGTCAGATACGACTACAACTGGTTCAACTACTAATTCAGCAGAAGCCAGCACAGCTTCAACCACAGCGTCTCAGCCTAAAACATATACGGTTATGGTGCACGTGGCGGACAACAGCGGTAAATTATTGGTAGGCGCGAAAGTGACGCTACATTCAAATGAAACCATTGCCTACACTGATGCCACAGGTACTGCTACGTTCGCAAACGTGGCGCCAGGCGTGCATCAGGTAATTACCGAATATAACAGTACGGAAAAAAGTGAAGATATAAATCTCGTAAGCACGGATGGTAATTTCAACGTCAGCCTAATGCTAGAGACGACAGCTGTGGCGCCAACGCCAGAGACAGTGCCGACCGCTAGCGTCGTAGCGCCGAATATAACTGCCTACATTCAATTAGCGTGCGCTGCCTTATTCGCTCTCGCAGTGCTCATAGCCTTAATCGTGGCCGTACATAACCGCCTTCAAGCGAATAAAGCAAAGGCTAGCTAATTACTTATTCGCATACTTAGTGACTTTTAAGATCTCATCGATCATCTCCAGTTTGCGTTTATCCTGCTTCGAGTCCATAGCTTGAGAAAAACAGGTGTGCAGATGATTCTCCATCAGTGTCTGGTGTGCGGACTTGAGTAGTCCAATTACGGCCAGATTCTGCTGCATGATGTCTACGCAGTATTCATCGTCCTCAGTCATGGTGATAATTTTCTCCAGTAGACTTTTGGCTTTCTTAAACGCAATTAAACTTTTCTGTTTTTCGTTGGTAGGCTTAGTCATATTTGAAAGTTAATAATTAGAATAGCGGGTTGATAAGTCCGGCGGCGACTAGGGTGGAGTACAGATTGAAAATAGCGAAGAATAATACGATAAATCCTGCGGCTTTGAAAAACAGGGTGGAGTTCTTTAGCGATTCCGCAAACTTCACTGAACCAAAAGAGATCAATCCCAGTACCGGAAACGTGCCTAGTGTAAACACGAACATGATTAGTGCACCCTGTATGAAACTGCCGGTGGCGATGGCGTTTACTTGCATGGACTGGGTGAATCCGCAGGGCAGAAAGAATGTGGCAGCTCCTAATAGCAAAGGCGCAAACTTGCTAGTGACAGTTTCGGTAGCCGCGGTTTTCTGGCCCAAGAACTTGGGCAGACGCAGTTGAAACTTACGAAACACTGGAAATACATCCAGCAAATTCATGCCTAGCACGAACATTACACCGAATAGAACTATTCCCATCACTAGGTAAAACTCTGGAGTTAGGGAGAATGCTGAGCCGATGAGTCCGATGAGGCCACCGAGGATGAAGAAACTAACGATGCGTGATATGTGAAAGGTGACCAGCGGACCCACTGCAGCTTTGGGATTTTGGGCATAGCTGGAAGAAATGGATAATACCAATCCACCGACCACGGCCATGCAAGATGACAGTGAAGCCACGATGCCAATCATAAATACCGCTGGCAACGATAGTGAATTTCCGCCCAACACATTGGCGATGCCAAGATTTTGCAGCAATGCAAACAGCCCTACTACGATCAGCGCAGCTACGAATCCTATTCCGAGCTCGCGATAATTAACAGTATGCGTTTCCCGCTCTGCGGAAATAGAGTAGCCATCCTTGGCAATTAGCTCATTAATTTCCGTTAGCAATGCACTTTCAGTCACGGGTGACTCGACTTCAAACCTAACTTTAGCGTGATTCAAATCTGCATTTACATTCTTTACGTGTTTGGACTTTCCCAGTTTCTTTTCGATCAACAGCTCGCACGCAGCACAGTGCATGCCATGCACATTGAATTCACATGTTGCGCCTGTGGTCAGGAGAATTTCAGTGCTCATAGCCGGACGAATTTTAACCGCAGTGAATTAGTAACCACTGACACGCTGCTGAGCGCCATGGCGAAGCCAGCAAATGCTGGGTTGAGTAAGATTCCCCAGATTGGAAAAAATGCGCCCGCAGCCAATGGAATCCCCACAACGTTGTAGATGAAAGCCCAGAATAAATTCTGACGGATAGTCTTAATTGTCTGCTTAGATAGTTTTATAGCCTGCGGAATCTTACCAATATCGCCGCCGAGCAAAGTAATGTCGGCGGACTCGATAGCAACATCGGTGCCGGTGCCCATCGCAATTCCCACATCGGATTGAGCTAGCGCCGGAGCGTCATTTACACCATCACCTGCCATAGCTACGATCAAACCTTGAGTTTGGAGTTCTTTGACCTTAGCGGCTTTATCCTGTGGCAAAACTTCCGCAAATATCTTATCGATACCGACTTGTGAAGCAATAAATTGCGCGG